>NZ_JAYGHV010000126.1:0-38621 GCF_034932145.1 Spirulina sp. 06S082
AAACTGTCAGATTTTATTGTCAGCAATGGCTAATTCCTCACAAAAACAACGCTGGTTTGAGGGAATTGTGAAACGAGGTGAAAAATGGGCGGGCTGGAGTGGAGAACCCCAGACCAAGATCCCCGGACAAAAATCTCGCTTTGGTACTACGGTTAAAGAAGTTGAAGGGGGATATATTGTCGATGGGACTAAAATTTTTGCTTCCAGTTCCACCGCCGCAGATTGGGCTATTCTATTTGTCAACACTCTAGGTAGCGGTGGAGCGCGTCATGCTAACGGGTCAGCAAAATCAGTCCTAATGTTAGCTTGTGACTTATCTGATACTAGCGTCTGTTTTGATGATAGTTGGTGGCAACCCATTGGCATGAAAGGAACAATCAGTTATTTAGTGAGATTTGAGGGAACTTTTATTCCTGAAGAAAATTGCATCGGCTATCCCGGTCAATATATTATGGAGGAATGGCAAACTCGATTTACCCCTCAATATGGAGCGGCTTTTTTAGGGGCTGCGGAAGGAGCTTACGAGTATACTTTGGCACATCTAAAAAAACAAGATAGAACTCAAGATGCCTACGCTCAACACCGGATTGCTAAATGCTTGATGAATATCGAAACTATGAATTTGTGGATGCGACATACCGCAACATTATGGGAAATGGGTCGGGAGTTAGAAGCGAAACAAGCCGGAAATCGCACTCGTTATTTAGCTGAAGAATTGGCAATGGAGACCCTAGATCACTGTATCAAAATATGTGGCGCTCGCTCTTTAATTCAGCCCAGTCCTTTAGAAAAAATTTATCGCGATTTATCTTTTTATGTTCTCCATGATAGTAGCGATCGCGTTTTGTCTTCCATTGGTCAAGAAATTTTAGGAGAATCCTGCGATCGCTCCTTTTTTCATTAGTTGATGTTGTTCTTAAATTATTGTCAATTCATCTAAAAAATGTAATGAACAAAGATTCGTTAGAAGTCATTAAAAGTTACTATTCTCAACCCCGAGAAGAAGGGAAGAAAATTTACGAAATCTGGGAAGAAGGAAAGGCTTATAATGATTCTGTGACTCCCACAACTTATGATGCAGAGTATCGAGAGTTTATTACGAGGACAATTGAATCTCTTTTGGCTGGCGATCGCGACAAGAAAATGTTAAGTATTGGTAGCGGCAATGCTTTTGTTGAAAGCGATTTGCATCAAAAAGGCTATTCTGTTACTGTCAATGATGTTAATCAAGATGCGATCGCCATTGCCCAACAAAAAGGCTTGACGGCGATCGAAGCCGATGTCTATGAATGGGAACCGCAAAGCAAAGATTTTTCTCTCATCTATTGTGATGGTGTCATGGGTCATTTGTATGAGCCAGAAATGGGTTTAAAGATGATTTTCAAGCGATTGAGAGAGTGGTTACTCAAAGATAGCGTATTATTGATTTCCAACGATGCAGCTACAACAGATGCTCCTGTCCATCCTCACCCTCGAGTCAAAGGTTTTTATTGGTTTTCTGCGGATTATCTGAAGTCCGAATTATTAAATGTAGGATATCAAGCAGTAGAAACGAAAAGTTTCTTTTACAATCGTCCGTTAACAGGTAAGAAGGAGCGCTTAATCGCGATCGCTAAAACTTAAATCTGCCTTTATTCAGAAAGGAATGATGAAAAAGTCATTAAGGTTTCATTGGAGTCTTTCCAATGCAGGAGATACGAACAGAGCCGCTCAAATCAAAAACCCTTTATCAACGCTGTCCAAGTCTGAAGCTCAACTCGCTTTATGTCAGCAAGCAGAGCAGTGCAAAATTGATTCTGTCTTAATGGCGATCGGCTCAGGTAGACCCGATCCACTTTTACTTTCACTCATGCTGGGTCAAAAAACAAAAAAGCTGAATTTTTTGCTGGCCATGAGACCGGGTTTAATTTCTCCAACCTACTTTGTACAACAAGTTAACACTTTATCTCATTTGATTGAGGGTCGAGTCCATATTAATTTAGTTAGCGGTCGTTCTCCTCAAGAACTGCGCTATTATGGAGACTTTCTCAGTCATGATGAAAGATACCAAAGAGCAGAAGAATTTCTCGATATTTGTCATGCTTTTTGGGCAGTTGAAGAAGAAGAAGTTGATTTTCAAGGGAAGTTTTACCAGATTGAAAAGGGAAAACTCGCTCTACTTTTTTCTGCACCAGAGAAAAGCAAACCAGAAATTTTTGTCGGTGGAAATTCAAAACTTGCGGCTGAACTTGCCATTAAATATGCCGATTGTTTGTGGAGGTTTCCCGATGGAACAGAAGCAAGTAATCCGCAGATTAAGGCAGTATTAGAACAAGGAAAAGCAGTCGGATTGGTTGTTTCTTTAATCACTCGTCCAACTCAGGAAGATGCCTTAGTCTCTGCTCAGAAACTGATTAGTCAATTCGGCGATCGCACGAACAAGAAAATGATTAAAGAATTTTATCAAAAAACAGATTCTCAAGGGTTTCAATCTGTATTATCATTATCAGAACCAGAAAAAACAGATTGGCTAACCCCTTATCTCTGGACTGGTGCTGTTCCCTATCTGGGTTCTCCGGCGATCGCTTTAGTGGGTTCTTACGAAAATATTGCTAAAGCAATTCTAGAATACGATGCGATCGGGATTACTCAATTTCTTCTGATGGGCTGGCCTGATATTGAAGAAATGACTCACTTTTATAATGGAGTTTATCCTTTAATTAAAGATAAAGTTGCCCACCCAAAATGAAAATGAAAAGAAAACTTGAGATTAATTAACAATGGATTTAGGTTTAGAAGGAAAAACAGCTTTAATCACTGCATCTAGTCGAGGCATTGGCAGGGCGATCGCGACAGAATTCGCAACGGAAGGTTGTGAAGTGATTATTTGTAGTAGAAATAAAGAAAATTTATTAAAAACTGCAACCCAAATAGAAGATAAAACACAGCAAAAAGTGATAGCACTTCAAGTTGATTTATCTAGCCAAGAAAGTATCCAAAAATTCCTAGAAGAGATTGGCGATCGCGGTAAAACTATCGATATTTTAGTCAATAATGCGGGGGGACCTCCCTACAAACGCCATTATGAATTAACAGATAAAGATTGGCAAGAATCTTTCGATTTAACCTTTCTGAGTCAGGTTAAAATTTCCGAAGCGATGATTCCTTTAATGAAAAATAAGAGATGGGGAAGAATTATTTTTGTTACTTCTGTTGCGGTTAAACAGCCTGGAATGCTCATTGCTAATTCTCAGAGAGCAAGTCTGGCAGCTTATGCAAAAACTCTCTCTAACGAACTGGGAGAATATAATATTTTAGTGAATACAATTTGTCCTGCTTTTGCCGTCACAGACCAATATTATCTCATTGCCGATGAAGTCGCTCGGCGATCGGGAACTTCTCGGGATAAAGTGATAGAAGAATGGCTAAAAAGCGTCCCTCTGAAGCGACCTGCATCAACAACAGAAATTGCTAATGCTGCTGTCTTTCTCGCTTCCGAAAAAGCAAGTTACATCACCGGAAACTGCATACAAGTTGATGGAGGATTTGTCAAAAGTTTGTTTTAATGAGCATAATCCTATCATTTTTTGGGGGGAAATATGGAAAAATTGAGCAACAAAAAATTATCTATTCCTATTCTTTTAGGAAGTTCGAGAATAGGTCGGCAAAGTTCAAAGGTGGCTGAGTTTATTTTCCAGAAAATGATTGTTCAAGATTCTATCGACACAAAACTTATCGATCTTAAAGACTATAATCTGCCTATGCTTGAAGAGCGATTAAACGAGATGAAAAATCCGCCAGAAAGTTTACTACAATTTTGTTCTCAACTCGGTCAAGCAGACGGAATTTTAATCGTTACACCAGAATACAAAAATGGCTATCCCGCAGTGTTAAAAAATGCTCTCGATTATCTCGAACCCCAGGCATTATACCATAAACCGATCGGGATTTGTACCGTATCTGCTGGCGGTTTTGGCGGGCTGAATTGCTTGGCACAATTACGATTGGTTTGCCTTGCTTTGGGAGGACTGCCCATTCCAGAAAAATTGTCAATTTCTCAGGTTCGAGAGATATTTGATGAAGAGGGAAATTTGCAAGATGCTACCTTGCCAAGCAAAGTGGAATCTTTCATTAATGAACTTGTTTGGTATGTGGAAGCATTGGCTAGACAGAAATAATATTTTTGAATATTTTTGTCTAATTACCCATAACAAATCTACAAATCGGTCATAATCACTGCCCGATAGGGAACAACTCCAGATTCTTTACTTTGTAAACATCGGGCGACCCCGCGAGATAAATCGAGGGTACGGGGATAAATATAGGGTCCGCGATCGTTAATGCGAATAATTATAGTTTCTTGATTTTCTAAATTGGTAACTTTCAAATAAGTATTGAAGGGTAGATAAGGATGTGCTGCTGTAAAGGCTTCTTGGTCGTATCTTTCACCATTAGCGGTGAGACGACCGTGAAAATAAGGACCGTACCAAGAAGCTATGCCGTGAAATTCTTGGGATGTTTCAGTTATGCGGTACATTTGTTGTTGTGCGTCTGCCAGCCGTAACGGTTCGACTCCTAAAGCCGTGCGGAAGGCATTGACCCAGTTAATCAAGGCTAATTCTATATTCTCATTATCATCGAGGATGAAAGAATTATCCACTACAAATAAGAGGCGATCGCCCATCATGGCTGCAGGATATTTGCCTAAAATAGTGGGTTTGATCAGATTGGCATCGAAGTCAGGATCTGCGAGGACTTGTTGTAAACGCGAGGCAATTAATTTGATTTGTTTCGGGTTTGTTAAGGCGATCGCAACTTTCCCATCGATAAGAATGCGATATTCTTCAGGAGAAATTTGCGAGGAAGAAATTTGCGGGGAAAGTTGAGACGTTGGGGAATACCAAACATTGACCAGATGAGTACTCGATCCGAAAGATTTTGGTTGAGGAGAAATCGGCGGATCGATGGTGACAACTGGAACAGAATGAGCTCGATCTGAGTCGGATTCAGGCCAATCAAAAATATTTTGTACTACTTTTGCCAATCGTCCCCGCAAATGCAAGGCTGAGAAGTGAGGTTTGGGGAGATTAATATTGGGAACCTTGGGTAATTGCGACCATTGTTCTGTTTCTTGGGACACCGGAGGACAAAAAGCACGTTCTGAGGAACGATCCCAAGCAATTTTTTTGCTGGCTAACTGCCAAGGAACAGTACTTACATCTGATTTTCCTGTATCATTCCAAGAACGATATTGTAGGGAACGCCCTAACAATACCCCTGAAGTCAAAGAAGTTTCAGGATTTACAATCGAAAGACCTTCAGTAACGTTGCCCAGATTGTTTGTCTCGATCGCCAAGGCGCGATCGCCGTGTCTATTGAAACTGGGCATTGAAACGAGGACAATCCCCAAAAAGGAGGCGACCCAAGAGGTTTTGAGAAAGAACATGAGTAATGATTCCTAGTGTTACGCACATCGGATCGGCAAAGCGACTCTCAGTATACAAAAATTTGGGGATCGATGTTGAATTAAATGGGGATCGTTACCCCTCATCAGGCTAACTACTCTAGATTATAAGCATATTTACTCAAGACAATGATAAGTTATAGTCACTGAAATGACGAGAATTAATAAACTAAAAGAGATGTCCGAGCAGATTTTTTACATTGTTGATGTCTTTGCCATCGATCGCTATACGGGGAATCCTTTGGCGGTTTTTGCCCATGCAGGGGGATTAAGCGATGGCGAGATGCAGGTTTTGGCGAAGGAAATGAATTATTCGGAAACGACGTTTATCTTGGGCGATCGCCAAGCCAATAACGGTTATGACGTGCGGATTTTTACACCCCAAAAAGAATTAGATTTTGCGGGACATCCTACCCTCGGGACTGCTTATATTATTTCTCAGTATTTACAGGATGTCTCGCGATCGCCAATCAATCTCAATCTGAAGGTGGGACAAATTCCTGTCACTTTTGAAGAGGAGGGAGAAAACCCCCTATTGTGGATGCGGCAAAATCCTCCTTCGTTTCAGAAAGAATATTCTCCCAAGGCGATCGCGGAATGTTTATCGCTGAATCTTGAAGATATTGATTCTCGTTTTCCCATTCAGGAAGTTTCTACGGGAATTCCTTTTATTATGGTTCCCCTTAAAAATCATACTGCTCTCAAACGCGCTCGAGTAGATCGCGATCGCTGTTTTAATTTCTTTTCTTCAAATGAAACTCAAGAAATCTTGATTTTTTGTCCAGAAACCTATTCTCCAGCAAATCAGTTAAGCGTGCGTGTTTTTTGCGAGGCATTTGGCATTCCTGAAGACCCAGCGACGGGCAGCGCTAATGGTTGTTTAGCAGGGTATTTAGCACGGTATGATTATTTTGGCGATCGCCCTATCGATATTCGCGTTGAGCAAGGTTATGAGATAGATCGCCCTTCTTTACTGTTTTTAAAAGCAACAAAAATCAATGATATAATTGAAGTATTTGTCGGGGGAAAAGTTTTTCAGATTGCCAAGGGAGAGTTGTTACAATCATGATGTTATTAAGAAGCCATTGGAGAACTAGAAGTGGAATTCAAATATCAAATATATTTATTAGTTGCTTGGAAATTACAACAATTCCCTCTAAATTTGACATGGATTTTAACTTTAGAATATTTTGAGGGAGAACTACTTTCTCTGTTTGAAAATGAGGAAGGAGATTTTTATCTTTATTCTTGGTGCGATTGCAAAAACTCATGTAATCGTTGGCTAGTTTTCAGGATTACTCCAAAGAGTTTACAGGAGTATATCGAGAGAAAAAAAACATTTCGAGATTTAATGTTAAATCCTGTCGATCGCTTTTTTTACGCTTTGGATATTGATGACGATCGCACTATTGTCAATAGTTTTTTAGTTCCTTGCGATCGCTTACCCGAACTTTATATTCCTGAAGTAGATTCATTCTACAGTTTTTCAGATTTGCATCCAGCGACCCAAGAGCGCGATCGCAAGATAATTCAAGAAAAAGTGTATAATTTTAGTCTGATTTAATCGCGATTGTATTTCTATCTCCTCTCAAAAAAACAGAGCGATCGCGCTAAAATAAGAACAAATTCTCATCTTAGGAGAGGTTTTATGCAAACAAATCTAAAAGAAGCAGAAACAATAGCGATCGCCCCAACATCAGCACAATTGCTAAAAATCGGACAGGTTGCTACCCAAAGTGATTTCTCTGTCAAAACGATTCGTTATTATGAAGAACAAGGTTTGCTCATTCCTGTCGTAACGCGATCGCCAACGGGATATCGCCTCTTTAAACCTGCAATTTTCAATCGCTTAGGGTTCATTAAACGCGCTCAATCTCTGGGACTAAGTTTAAATGAAATTGGTGAAATTTTAATTCTTCGCGATCGCGGAGAACTTCCCTGCGGTATGGTAAGAAAACGGCTCTTGCTCAAACAGAAAACAATTCACGAACAAATAGAAGCCTTAGAAATCTTGCAATCGGAGTTACAAGATATTCTCTCAGGATGGCAAGAAAAACCCGATCGCGATTCCTTCGATCGCACCATTTGCCCCAACATTGAAACCTGAAAAATTACAAGTATATCTCTATCAACTACTTACCTATCAACTATCAACTATCAACTACTTACCTATCAACTATCAACTATCAACTATCAACTACTTACCTATCAACTATCAACTATCAACTACTTACCTATCAACTATTATGATTAACTTTCGTTTTGCGATCGCCAGCGATCTGCATATTGCTCTTCCTCATACCGTAAACTTTAACAAACCACGTTTTCACTTAGTTGAAGCTAGTATTCCCATCTTTGAATCTGTTTTAAATCATTTAGAAAAACTCGATCTTGATTTTCTACTCTTACCTGGAGATTTAACCCAAGATGGAGAACCTGATAATCACAAATGGTTACAAAAGCGCCTGGAAACTTTTCCTTTCCCTGTCTATGTTATTCCAGGAAATCACGATGTTTTAACACCATTACCCAGCAAAAAAAATATTGGTTTCCATGAATTTCCTCAGTATTATCGCAAAGCTGGTTATGAGAACTGCGAGAAACTATATTACAGCCGAGAAATATTACCCAATGTTCAATTAATTGCTCTTAATTCTAATCAATTTGATGCCAAAGGTAAACAATTAGGTTGTTTAGATACAGAACAATTAGAATGGTTAGATCGAGTTTTATTAGAAGCGCAAAATAAGTTTATTCTGGTAATGATTCATCATAATGTTATCGAACATTTACCCGATCAATCCCAACATCCTATGGGCAAGCGTTATATGCTTGATAATGCACCCATTTTACTTGAAAAATTACGCAAAGCGGGCGTTCAGTTAATTTTTAGCGGTCATCTTCACGTTCAAGATATTGCCGAACAAGCAGGGATTTATGATATTGTTACGGGGTCTACCGTTGGTTATCCTCATCCTTATCGCCTTTTGCAGTTCTCGCAATGCGATCGCGGCACAAAACAGTTAAAAATTGAATCTTTTCAGATCGAAAATGTACCCAATTGGCAGAATTTGCCCCAAATCTCTCGAGAGCGAATTGGCGAACATTCATACCCATTCATGCACCGCTTATTAACGCTACCTCCTCTCAACTTAGCTGGAGAAGAAGCCGAAAACCTTGCTCGAGACTTGCGCTATTTTTGGGCTGATGTCTCTGCTGGCGATCGCCAATTTAATTTCTCAGATTATCCCGAATCAGTAAGAACTTATTTAGAATCTTTCGGCGCAATAGATCGGGATAGAAAACCTCTCCCAATTGATAATAATGCCCTGTTAGTTTTGCAAAACTAATTTTTTTGCCTTTGAGAAAAAAAAGGAGATAGAAAGGGGTAAAATAGCGAATCTCTATTAATAAAAAATCGCAAATACCGACGTATAACCATGTAAAAAAGTACCTCCTGCCACCGGTCCAATTTCGCCATTGCAAAAGAAGCCTCCGATCGGAATATCGCCGAGATAACGCTGAAAAAGTCGAGAATCAAAATGAGGTTTCCCGTATAAACCTTCTCCTCGACCCAAACAAGAAAACATTAAAGCACCCACCGCCGATCGCCCTGACTGCTGTTCCAATTGATAGCGACCCAAAAGCACATTAAGGTCATCCTCAGAAGTCCGCGCATCTCGTAAATGGAAGCGAAGACGCTGACCAGGACGAACCCGATCGCCAATAGCAACTGCACCCACATTTGGATCGACTCCAATCAAATTGCGAATCAAAAAATCCCCTTGATGGAGATCGGTTTTAAACTCATCTCGGGCCAGTCCAACAAACAAAGAATTTTGTGCTAAGACGCGATCGCTTTCATCCAAAGTTTGTAGTAAATTTCGCAGTGCTACTAAAGTGGGTTGAGATTCCCCTTCCGTTGTTGTTTGACCAAATTCAGCAATTTGTAAAATTACATTGCGCTGTCCTTGGGTGACTTGATAGGTTTGACCGATGGGACGACAGCCTTGAGCAACAATGGTTTTAACAGTAATGTCACCGCTTAGGGCAACCCCCACAGTTCCTTCGCGATAGAGAGACGGTCCTGAATGTCCCGACGCATGATAAAACAGGCCACTTTGTCCTCCCATTGCCCCGTTGCTGGCTAATCCCCCCACCTTAACCGAACTCGGATAGGCAAAATCCAATCCTTGTAACAAGTCCGTAATTTGGGCAGAAAAAGGGTCAGCAAGCAAAATAAAACTGGGATTCTCCTGGGGATCGACCCCCATTAACTCGCACCAATGACTCGGAGAACTGTCCAAATCTGGTAAAGTCTTTTGAGTAATCTGGAAAGGGTACATTTTAACCCCAGGTAGAGAAGCAACACTCAAACTTAACGCGGGATTGGCTTCAATTTCCAAAGATTCTCCGCGATCGCCAATGCCAACGACTCCTCCTCCTCCGCAGCCAATCAGCACTTGAAATGGAAAGTGTTCCAACAGTAACGGCACTAAACGCGGATATTCGCTGGCATAGGCAGAAGAAATAAACACAATCCCTAAATCGGGAGTTGTTGATAAAGATTGCTGAACAGTTGTCACCACTTCTGCGATCGCGGCTTCAAGGGAAGGTAGAGTGGAAAGGGCGTTTACCCATTTTATTTGTGCGCTCATCGGGTCAAATATCATTAAATCTTAAAAAATCGGGATCGATAGAGGTTGAGAAAATTCGTTAGGATATTAATAGGGAAGGGAGTGGTTTCAATTCAAAGCATAACAGACCAACTCGCTCCCGATTTCACTAAAAGTTAAGACTGCCTTAGTCTTTTGTCCTTTCAAAATCACTGGAATAAACCCATAATGAGTAACATCCAAGAAAAAATTGACCAAGAACGCGATCAGGCACGAGCAGTTTGCAGCACGGAAGGATCGACTTCCTCCGAATGTGCAGTAGCGTGGGATGCGGTTGAAGAATTACAAGCCGAGGCAGCCCATCAACGCCAAGAAAAACCCAAAAGTTCCCTCGAAAAGTATTGCGATGATAATCCTGATGCAGTAGAGTGCCGTATTTACGATGATTAACGACAAGACAAATAATAGCTAACTAAATAGCATATTATCTTGCCTGAATAGCAGGAAACCTCGCGATCGAGGTTTTCTGCTGTTTTTTTGGCCTTGTGCCTATGACAGAGATGACTTGAAACTAGGCAAACCCAGTGAAGCAAGAATCCCTCGTTATAATCTTTGATTTAACGGGGGAGTGTCAACGTTTTATCCACCAAATTGCCCCAGCCCCAACAAAAGCGCATAAAGGAAAGAAAGCGATCGCCAGTAATCCTAATAACGCTGCTAACCCTGGAGATAAATTAATGCGACGATCGGACAATTCTTTCGGACGAATCGATAATAACTGCTCGTCTTCATTTGCCAGCCATTTTACAGAATTCAAGAAGACATCGCTGTTAAATTGCTGCTCGAACCAGCCATTTGTCGCAAAACCCGCATTGCCAAAAACCACCATTCTGACTTTAGGCGTATTGTCCTTTTCTTCATCTGAACTTTCCTCTGAGTCTTCTGCATCGGATTTTTCTGTTTTATTGTCCGTCTCATCTTCTTCCGAGTTGTCCTCTTCTTCTTGACTTTCCACCCGATTAGAATTTTCCTCGCGATCGCCTTGCTCTTCTGATTCTACAGATCGTTCCAGCGCAACACCAATATCGATAGGTCCCGCCAAATCCGTATCGGGATCGAACTCAAGAGTATCTGAAGTTAAATCTCGTTCCGCCCAGCTTTCTTCATTGGTCATCACAATAGGAACAGCTTCAATACCCTCCTTTTCCTTAATTTTGATGGGAGTGGAAAGGGGATAAACCGAGAAACGAGTCCCAAACTCAATGGTAATGGGGTGGGTGCCATAGTGGTTGACTAAAGGGGTTGTGGGGCTGTAACCGATAACGCTCCCGTTTCCCGAAGCGTCGATCGTCAAGCGATCGTCTACTTCAATGCCCCATTCTTCTAAAAGAGAATCCAACCCAGTTTTGCTATTAGGCGCTAATAATAATAATAATCCTCCTCCTTTTTCCAAATATTTTTTCACCGCCTCTTGTTCCCCCGCAAATAAAGGACGTTCTGGAGCCGCGATCGCCAGCACTGTTGCATCTTCAGGAACTTGAGACTCCTTACTCAAATCGAGGGGTTGCACCAGATAACCGCGCTCCCCTAAACTGGTAACACCTTGGGAGAGTCCCCCTTCTATCGGCTCTAGGGGTAATTCTCCGTGACCCTGCAAGAAATAAACCTTGGATTCGCGATCGCGTAACACCTTTTCAATGCCATTGGTAATGGAAATTTCTGAGAGAGGCTGTCCTTGTTGTCCTTGTCGTAACGTTTGAATTAATTGAGTTTTGTTGCCATATTCTAAATGAACTTCCCCAGGCTGTTCGACTTCATAGCGTCGAGATAAACCAATCTCCACTTGGGGATCGACAAACTGATACTCAAAATTCGGATTCAACTTGGCGTAACGTTCGAGTAAATTGCGATCGGGAGGGGAAGGAATGGGTTCAAAAACCCAAACTTTTAAGGGTTGGGTTAAATTCTCAACTAACTGTTGTGTTTGCGGAGAGAGGGTAAACAGTTGAGTTTCCGTAAAATCCCACCTTTCGGTATAACGCACGGCTAAAAAATTGAACCAGCCCAAAATCACCAAGAAGGAAATTGTAGCAATAAGAGCATCTGTTCCCGCCCGAGCCGCCCGTCTTTGCAAAAGTTCTCGAAATCGTCCGCTCCATAATCCTGCACTGACAAGCGCCGTAAAAAAACCCAATACAACTAAGAAAATTGTTAAAAATGACCAACTTGTACTCGCAACCCCAGCCACTAAACCTGCTGTGGTCAGGCCGACACCGACCCAAAAGAGATATTTCCACGAGATGCGGCTAAAACGAAAGTGCGAGACGAAGTTTTTCATCGGTAATCAGAAAACAATAATCGATTAAGAGCGTTGAAAGCGAAGAGTTTCAATGGATTGAGCCGTCAGGAATATACCCAGAATGATATAGCTGGCAAAGAGGGTCAAACTGCCAATATCGAGAACGCCTTGGAGCATCGTATCGTAATGTTTGACCAAGGAAAGATGAGTAAAAATCGCCCCTAGGGGTTGAGGAAGAGCATCCGCAATGACATCCATGAGAGCAAGAAAAAGAACCAGGGCAAAGGTGGAAATTGCTGAAATTAGGGAACTTGCGGTTAAGGAAGAAATAAACATTCCCAAGGAGAGAATGGATGTCGCTAAAAGCACTAAGCCCAGATGGGCGAGTAAAGGGACGACGAGGGGGAAGGCAGGATCGGCGGCACTAAAGGCGATCGCCTCGCAAATAATTACGGGTATGAGCAAGGTGAAATAAAATGTTACCACCCCCAACAGTTTGCCAATGGCGATCGCCCAATTGGAAATCGGCGAAGTCGCTAATAATTCCAGGGTGCGTCCTTTACGCTCTTCTGCATAGAGTCCCATCGATAGAATCGGCAAAATAAACGATGAAATCGAACCAATTGTACTTAAAAATCGTACCAAGAAAATATAGGCAACATCCACGGCAGGGATCGGCAACCCCAACTGTTCTCCTGTCGCTACTTCTTGAATCACCCCTCTCGGACCGAGAAGCAAAAAGACGAAGACAGACCCCGACAGCAGCCAGAAAATTCCCGCGACAATATAAGCCAGGGGGGAAGCAAAGTAGCCTTGCAATTCTTTACGGAAAATCGCAAAAATGAGCATGAATCATTAACAATAGCGAACAGCCTTTTTGATTGTACAGTTCATTCTGTTATTTGTTGTTGCTGATTTCCTCTGACTCTAAAATGGGGATGGCTATAACCAAACCTTTACTCTCAATCGCAAAAATGACTCTCCCTCGACCTTTAACGATCGCGCCGGAAGAATATAGCTTGTTGACGGATCTTTATCAACTCACGATGACAGCTTGTTATGTTGGTGAAGGGATCGAAGAGAAGCCCGCGAGTTTTGAACTGTTTGCGCGATCGCTTCCCCCCCAGTTTGGCTATTTAATTGCGATGGGTTTGGCGCAGGTTTGCGAATATTTACAAAATCTACAATTTACTTCGGCGCAAATTGTCTTCCTACAGGAGACGGAAATTTTCCAAAATGCGCCCGATCGCTTTTGGCAGTTATTAGCGTCGAGTCGGTTTACTGGGGATATCTGGGCGGTAGCGGAAGGAAGTGCGATTTTTCCCCACGAACCGATTTTGCGGGTAGAGGCACCCCTGTGGCAAGCGCAATTGGTGGAAACTTACTTATTAAATACGGTTAACTATCAAACCCTAATCGCCACGAGAGCCGCGAGAATGCGCGATATAGCCGGGGAAAAGGCAAAAATACTCGAATTTGGCACGCGACGGGCATTCAGTCCCCAAGGGGCAATATGGGCGGCTCGGGCGGCATTGGCTGGGGGATTGGACGGGACATCCAATGTTTTAGCGGCTTTGAAGTTGGGGGAAAAGCCTGTTGGGACAATGGCTCATGCCTTGGTGATGGCGCTGGGAACTTTGGCGGGAGGAGATGAAAATGAAGCCTTTAGTGCTTTTGCTCGTTATTTTCCTCGATCGCCGTTGTTAATCGATACTTACGATACCCTCAAAGCGGCGGAAAGTCTGGCCAAACAAGTACAAGCTGGAGAAAAGCAGGTCATGGGAGTACGTTTGGATTCGGGGGATTTAGTGACATTATCGCAACAAGTGCGATCGCTGCTGCCGAATGTGCCGATTTTTGCCAGTGGCGATCTGGATGAGTGGGAAATCGCCCGCTTGCAGCGAGAAGGGGCAATGATTGATGGTTATGGTATCGGCACTCGTTTAGTCACGGGGACTCCAGTGAATGGCGTTTATAAGTTGGTGGAAATTGCGGGCATTCCCACCATGAAACAGTCTGCGGGGAAAGCAACTTATCCAGGACGAAAGCAAATTTTTCGCACCGAGACTCCCAAAATCCAAGACAGACTCGGTTTACTGGAGGAAGAAGCCCGAGGGGGAGAAAGACCTTTATTAGAATTAGTTATACAGGCAGGACAACAGATTAAAAAGGAAGAGGCGATCGCCACCATTCGCCAGCGCACAAGGGCTTCTGTTGCCAGTTTACCTCTTGAAAGCCGCCATTTAGAAGACCCTCAACCGATTCCTGTTGAGATTTCTGCAAGATTGCAAACCCTGCAAAATTCTTTAATGAGAAAATCGCCGAGTATTGATTAATGATGAACTCTGAAACGACAAATATTGCTTTATTTGGCACCAGTGCCGATCCTCCCACAGCCGGACACCAAATGATTTTGCGATGGTTATGCGATCGCTTTGATCAAGTTGCAGTTTGGGCTTCTGATAACCCGCTTAAATCTCAGCAAACTCCCCTCGAACATCGTTTGAAAATGTTAGAACTGGCGATCGCGCAAATCGATGCACCGCACCATAAAATTAGCCTACATCGAGAATTAAGTCATCGCTACAGTATAGAAACATTAAAGTCCGCCCAACAAATCTGGGGAAAAGAGAGTCACTTCACTTTTGTAGTCGGCTCAGATATTATTGCTCAATTACCGCGTTGGCATCGAGGTGAAGCATTATTGCAGCAAGTTAAACTCCTAATTATCCCGCGTCCGGGGTATCCTTTGGGGGAGAAGGAATTAAAAATTGTGGCCAGAATGGGAGGAAGATATGCGATCGCGGATATTAATGCACCAGAAGTCTCTTCTTCTGCTTATCGCCATTGGCACGATAGTCGGTTAATAATGCCTCTAGTTGAAGACTACATTCACCAAGAAAAACTCTATGCCTCTTAAACAAATAGATTTACAAATTTGAGATGCACTCGAAAAAAACGCTTCTATTTATCGATCTATTTGCTGGATTGGGTGGCATTCGCCTGGGTCTAGAATGTGCTTGCAAACAACTTAATTTGAACTCTCAGTGCGTTTTTACCTCAGAAATAAAGAAAGATGCCGTCCGCACTTATCAAAAAAATTTTCCGAATAGTGAAGTATCGGACGATATTAGAAAAATATCCAGTGAAGAGATTCCTGATTTTGATATTCTCTTAGCAGGTTTTCCTTGTCAAGCCTTTAGTCGTGCAGGGACAAGACAAGGATTTTCCGATACTCGAGGAACCTTATTTTTTGAAGTCGAACGAATTTTGCGAGACAAACAACCCGCAAATTTTATCTTAGAAAATGTTGAAGGTTTAGTAACCAACGATCGCGGCAAAACTTTAAGGACAATTCTATGCAAGTTAAAAGATTTAGGCTATAAAGTAACTTGGGAAGTTTTGAATGCTCTCGATTTTGGCGTACCTCAAGATCGTAAGAGAATCTATATAGTGGGGACGCGATCGCATCCTATTTTCCTCGATACTTTGCCAAAGTCAAAACCTGTTTTTCTCTCGCATATTTTGGAAACAGGAAAACCGACTTTGAAAACAGAATTTATCGACAAGCTATGCGATCGCTATTCTCTGAATGAAATAGTCGGTAAATCGATTAAAGATAAGCGAGGTGGGAAAAATAATATTCACAGTTGGGATATCGAGCTAAAAGGAGAAATAAATGAAACGCAAAAACAGTTTTTAAACATTCTCTTAAAAGAACGAAGAAAGAAAAAATGGGCAGAATTGAAAGGTATTAAATGGATGGATGGAATGCCGTTAACTCTTGCAGAAATTGCCAGTTTTTTCGCCCCTAATCATCTATTTGAGTTCAAGAATTTAAAAGAACTATTAGACGATCTTGTAGAAAAAAGATATCTTGCTTTTGAGCATCCTAAAGATGAAGTAGAAGTTTTCAATAAAAATAATCAGAAAGTCAAAAAAAGACTGGCAAGAATGGATTTACCCAAAGGATATAATCTTGTTACTGGTAAACTCAGTTTTGAGATATCGAAAGTTTTAGAACCGAACAGTTTTGCGCCAACATTAGTGGCCACAGATATGGAAAGATTAGCAATTGTTGATGGAGATGGATTGAGAAAATTAACTATTCGAGAAGGATTGAGATTATTTGGTTTTCCTGAATCTTATCAGATCGATTTATCTCCAAAAAAAGCCTTTGATTTATTGGGAAATACGGTAGTTGTTTCAGTTATTGAGAAAATTGTTCATCGATTATATTCTTTAGAATGATTTCTATGCGATCGCATTTAATTTTAAAACCGATCGGCAGTAATTTGAAAGAATGTTGCCAGTTTTATACTTTCTTCCAAAGAAGGGGGACGATCTCGATCGAGAATTTCTTTGACAATAGTTTTGTTTCCTAATATAGGAATTAAATCGCGATCGCTCAAATTCGACTCCTCAAGTAAGGCTATAATTAGATCGACTCCTCGCAAAATAGGAAAACTTTCATGTTTTTCTTCATAATCATAAATGGTTAGTCCCAATATTTTCAGATAAGCGCGATCGTCGTCAGTTATTTTAGGTTGGTCTAATATTTTGTTAATTTGTTCTTGAGTTGCTTGGTATTCTTCCTCGTTGGTAATCGGACGAGGAGGAAAGTGCATTATCAATTCGAGATAATAATCACTGAGAGTTTTCAAACCAATCGTCATTTTTCCATTTCTCCTTATCGTATTCTGCATGAGTCAGTACAGAACGAATAAAAAGGATTTTATATTCGTAGTCAATGTAAGCAATCAATCGATAACGATTTCCACTAATGTTAAAAACCGTCAAATTTCCCACTAAATCGGCTGATGGAAAAATTTGCCGAATCTCGCTAAGATCGTTAAAACTAGCATTGATAATGCGATCGTACCAAAGTAAAAGTCCTGATTGAGCATTGGCGTGTTTTTCCCAAAATTCTCTCAGTGCTTTGCGACTAATAATACGCATGATTATTTAATTTTAGTTCTTTCGGTTTGAGCGATCGCGGTTGACTTCTCCTATTTTACAGGCGATCGAGGTGAAATTGTTTAACATCACAATAGATGTTTGGCGGAACTTCCTCAAAATATTTCAATAAAGCCGAACACAATCATCCCTCTTTATTCATTTTACCCCAATTATACCAATGTCCGCCATATTCTTCTATCTGCCAAAATAACTCAATTTGTACAAGCTGCTTTAATAGTCTTCGATCAAATCGAGTTCAAAGGCTCTTTCTCTTGCTTATGAATAGATTTGCTAAAAAATGTTAAAGATACACCAAGTAAGGAAATAAATAATGATATCCAACTCAAAAAACTTAAATGTTCTGAAAGAATAAATCCAGCCTCAAAAGCAGTGAAGGCTGGGTTCAGGACGAGAAATAAAGATACAAAGGTAGCCGATAATTGATTGATGCTATAGATAACAAGACCCTGACCAATAACATGACAAATAAATGCTAAACAAATAACAGCTAACCATCCCAAAGGGGAAGAAGGGAAAAGTTGTTCTTGATTAACTAATAGAATTGGTAAGAGAACAATTGTCCCAATCAACGACCCCCACATTAAGATAGTATTTGTACTCAAATTTGGTCGCAGTTGTTCAATTGTCAAAAGATATCCTCCATAAAGAACTGCTGAAATTAAAGCGGCAAAATCACCTCCTAGCTCACCGGAGGTCATTTGCAAATCCTTAAGTCCAAGTCCTATTGTCCCTCCTACAGCCAATACCATACCGATCCAAAATCTACCGTCAAACTGCTGGCGAAAGAGCAACCATGCTCCTAAACTTATAAATATAGGAGTTAAATTATGAAGAAGCGTTGAGATAGCAATGTTTGTCTGAGTGAGTGACCAAGCCCACACACACTGAAAAGTAACATAAAAAAGTCCCAATGTGATTAGCATTCCAACATTTTGAGGGGTATAGATTTGCGGTTTTTCTGACTGTTCTGTAGGTTTTAGCTTAATTGAAATCGATTTGATGCCATTCCAGAGTCCTAAAGCGACAAAAGCAATCCACAAGCGATTAAATGTTGTTGCATTGGGACTAATCTCAGATTCACTTAGTTTAATAAAAATAGCAGCAAAAGATATCGCAATACCACCAATGAATAAAGTAGCGAGTGCTATACAAGTTTCTATTTTTAAAAACTGTTTCAATATTTTTAAAAACTTGTTCATTTTTTGATTCGATCGCACGTTTTATTCAAAATGAATTAGTCATTCTATTTAGTCTACTTAGTAGATAGTCTACTCAATTAGGAGACGATATTCATAAAGTTTTTTATAGTAAGGAAGGCAGAACTCATAACTTTGCCTTAAATGTTCATTATCTTTAATAATAACATAGTCTCTATTTATCCTTTCTTTAAATTCCGTACTGGATTGCACATAAGTATGCCAACCTCCTTCCCATTGATTAATTTCGGATTGAGGCTCGGGTTTCCATTCTAAAGATTCTTCAATAAATGGCAAATCTAGAGCCTTACAATAAGCCTGAATGGTTGCTTTTGGTTTTTGTACTAAATCATCTGAATCTATCAATACTGGAGCATTTCCTCTCATTTTTCTCACTATTTCAAACAACTGATAGAGTGAAGTATATCCAGCTTCTTTCTGGTTAAAATCAGGCCATCCATTGAAAAGTGATGGCAGAGATTTTGCTGGATTTCTGATTAAAAAGGTATTTTCAAAATGAGATAAAAATTTCGGACTGACTATAGGATCGATATGATAGGCCATATCTTTGATAAAAACAGGTTGCTTTTCATTTTCTTGCTTTAATTTTTCTAGGACGGAGTTAAAACTATTACTAGGATCTAACTCTGCCTCTAGATAGCGAGTTGTATTGCAACGATCCGGACTATAGTAAAAAGATAAACCAAAAGGCTCGTCACATACCAAAAAATCCCCTCTTTCGCGCATCATACGTTCAAATGCAGTAGAGGTAGATCGAGGTATTGCCCACAAAGCTAATATTTTTTTCACTTTTTTCTTGTTCTAGCAGTTTTCTAAAATCTTTTTATGTTTTAAGTTACTTTCCTGTAGACATGATATTGCCGACACGGAGTTATACACTGAAATTCAAAACTACATTCATCTAATAATATCTTCGCCGTTGATTCCGATAAAAGTTGATACCTGCAAGTTTGCTCTGCTATGATGGATCGGTCTCGACGAAAACTATATTTTTTGTCAAACTTACTATGAGGCAATGGAAATATTTCTTGACAGTAAGTTACTTCATCTGCTAAATCTTGTTCGTAATTCTTATGGACACCTTGAACGCTCAAAATCAATCTTCCTTCAGTATTCAAATGATTTGCTACACTATGAAAACTCTTGATAATATCTTGTATTTTGGGTATATGACTGCAAAAGATATATTCTTTTTGATCGCTCTCAATGAAATACCAGATTCCTCCATTTGAAAAAGCAGCATCAAACTTTTTCTCTAAATCCATGTGCAATATATTTTCATGATGTAAAGCAATATTATTTCCTAGGCGTTCTTGGGATTTTTCTAACATCGCTTCGGTAAAATCGATTCCCACAAAATCAATTTCTGGCATTTTTTTGATTAACTGTTCCGCTATTAACCCAGTACCTACACCCAGTTCCAGAACAGAACTACAGGAGTGGAGTACCTCAGCCAGAGCATTACTTTGAGCTTTGTAATCATAGTAACCTGATGTCATTAAAAGATCGTAATACTCGACGATACCAGTATACTTATTTACCTGTTTTACTTCCATTTTTTCAGTTCAGGGGTACTTAAGGTTTAAGGTTTTTGAGCCAAACTACTTCGTCATCATAACATAAACGTCTAATGTTTTAAAAATAGACAACCCAATAATTTTGATAATTCCTTCTTCTGTCTTTCTCTACTGAAATGGGAAAATCCAGCACTGAAAGAACTCTTCTCTCCTCTCGGTACAGTGAAAACCGAGAAACAGAAACATCCAAACGAGCAAACCCGTCTATCATTTAATTAAGTTCTTGCTCCCCTTGCCGTCTTCAATATCTGCCATGTCTTCTGTGTTTCAGGAATTTCAACTCTCCATCACACCTCTAGGAAGCGACGATTATCTGGTACGCACCGAGAAAGTCGCCCCAGGAGTGCCTCTTGCAGAAGAACGCTTGCACTGGCCGGTAGGAACGTGGCTCGATCGCGCTAAAAAGTTAATGAATGATCCCCTGCTTAATCTCATGCAGGAGGACGGATCGCCTCAAGATGATTTTCTCTTTATCACCGGACAACTCAACAATGGCAATACTCAAGAAGCAATCTTAAACCTTGCCAGTTTGGGACGGAATCTTTATGAAGAACTGTTTCAAGGTAGCCTGCGGGATAGCTGGATCGCTGCCCAAAGTATTGCCTATCACCATCGATCAGTCCTACGTTTGCGCTTGGGAATGAAAGGAAGTCGCCTTTCGCGCATTCCTTGGGAAGTCCTCCACGCTAACCGTAATGAGTTGGGAGAATCCCTTTTTCAACCCCTCGCGACGGGTACCGATATTGCCTTCTCTCGCTATCAAATGGGGAGTCCTTTCGCTGCTAATGCCCAACAATTGACCGTTAATAAGGAACGACCTTTACGGATTTTAATGGCGATCGCGGAACCTGATGACCAAGATAATCTCGCCTTACAACAAGAAGCCCTCAACCTCAAAGCGGAACTGGAACGCAATGCCCGAGAAGGCTTTCCTCAGCTAGAATTAACGATTCTCGAACAACCGGGACGAGAAGAATTAACTCAAGCCTTAGAACAGGGTAACTATCAAGTTTTTCACTATGCCGGTCATAGTAACTTAGGAGAGTCTGGCGGTGATGTTTATTTGGTTAGCAATACCACAGGATTGACTGAACGCCTCTATGGGAAGGATTTAGCGGGTTTATTGGCGAATAATGGCATTCAATTGGCGGTTTTCAATTCTTGTCGTAGTGCAGATACTGCTTTGGATGAAGAGAAAGAGGATGGGGAAGCCGGCGATCGCAATCTTGCCAGAACGTTAGTTAAACGAGGAATTCCCGCAGTTTTAGCAATGGCGGAACGTATTCCCGATGAAGTTGCTCTCACTTTAACTCGCCTTCTCTATCGCAATCTTGTTTGCAGTTATCCCATCGATCTGAGTCTCTCTCGGGCGCGACAGGGGTTAATCTCGGCTTACGGTTCCAATCAGTTATACTGGGCGCTTCCTGTTCTCTATCTTCATCCTGACTTTGACGGGGTTTTAGTGACGGGACAAGGCAAAATAGAGGGGTTCGATCCTTTGGATTTTTACGATCTCGAAGAAATGCCCATGACGGGGGAAACCGCATGGTTAGAAGATGATTTAGCCGATGATTTTGAAGATTTTACCGAAGATGATGATTATTTAGCTCCTTCTTCTCCTAATGATAAAGCCGATACTTTCTACGAACGCACAAATGATACACCCGGACGTGCAAGCGATCGCCTTCCTCTTGATGAAACAACAATAGCAGAGGAAGAAAGTTTTGTTCGTAATATTTTAAGTGACTTTGAAGAGGAGAAGGAGGAAGAAGGAACTGAGGGCAATCACTCACCTGTTACTCATCACACATCACCTATTGAGGAGCAGTCATCACAATCTACAACTCAAGCAAAGGGCAAAAAAAATCCCCTTCAGATTGCTTTGTTGGCTGGATTGGGGGCGATCGCGATCGCCGGGGGCAGTTTGGGGACTTGGTATGCTTATAATACTTACTCGAATTCCAATCAACTCCCCACAACACTTAATGCAGATATTCCCCTCAATGGAGAAGAGTTAGACTTTCAAGATATTAATACAGATCGCGTCACCAGTTTGGCGATCGAGCAATTTAGTACAGGTAATTTAAGCACCGGATCGGCCGCAGTTCGTGCTTTACTCGATCGAAATGCCCTTCCCTTCGCTGCATCTGCTTTAGCGGTCGTTCCCACAGCACAACTCGACGAACCAGAAATTAGTTTTTTGCGCGGACGGTTAGCATGGCAAGCTGTCTTTACAGGAGACGACACTTATCATATCACTGATGCCCGTCGTTATTGGGAGATTGCAACAAAAGGACAACCCGATGCGATCGCCTACAAAAATGCCTTGGGGTTTGCTTACTACGCAGAAGGGCAAACAAATCGTGCCAATCAAGTTTGGTATGATGCCCTAGCATTAAGCGACACGCAAACGGAAAATCCTGATTTATTACAAAATCCCGATATTCTCAATACCTATGCCGGGTTAGCATTAGGATTGCAAAAACTTTCAACAGAAGCGTCACCCGAACAAGCTAAAATTCTTGCAGATAAGGCGCGAAAATTACGACAAACTGTCATGAATGCAGCACCTCTTCAATTTCAAGCACAAGGATTGAGTCGGAATTGGTTGTGGTCGGAACAAGCTATTCAAGATTGGCAAAAATTGTAGCGATCGCCTTATATGGTTTTGGCTGTATTGTCTCATATTTGATGAACTCTTCTAATTTAGGCGATCGCCAATCAATCAAAATATGACTGAAGATGCTATAAAAAAATATTAAAGTTAAATTCTACCTGAATTTTATGTCTGACGATCGCACTATTTCCAACGCCGTCGAAAAACTCTACGATACCTATCCTTTTCCCCCCGATGCTATGTCCGACGAAGCGCCACCGGGGTATAATTGGCGCTGGCATTGGACGGGTGCCTATAGTTTCTGTACGGGACAAAAACCCCCTCGTCAAGATATTCGCATTCTCGATGCAGGATGCGGGACGGGAGTGGGGACAGAATATTTAGCGCATTTGAATTCTCAAGCGGAAGTGGTGGCTGTTGATTTAAGTTCGGGTGCGTTAAATATTGCTCAAAAAAGATGCAAGGGTTCAGGGGTAGATCGCGTCGAATTTCATCATCTCAGTCTCTACGATGTGGCGCAAATTTCTGGAGAATTTGACCTGATTAATTGTGTGGGAGTGTTACATCATTTACCCGATCCCGTGAGGGGAATTCAAGCCTTAGCGAAAAAGTTAGCGCCAGGGGGATTATTTCATATTTTTGTTTATGCAGAATTGGGACGCTGGGAAATTGCCTTAATGCAGGAGGCGATCGCCTTGCTACAAGGAGAGAAGCGCGGCGATTATAGCGATGGGGTCAAAGTTGGACGAGATGTTTTTTCTTCCCTTCCCGAAGATAATCCTTTAGTACAGCGAGAAAAAACGCGCTGGTCAATGGAAAATCACAAGGATGAAAGTTTTGCAGATATGTACGTTCATCCTCAAGAAGTTGATTATAATATTAACACTTTATTCGAGTTAATTGATGCTTCTGGATTAGAGTTTATCGGCTTTTCTAATCCGCAATTCTGGCAGTTAGAACGCTTGTTAGGAAAATCCCCAGATTTAATGGCGAGGGCGAGTCAATTAGGGGAACGCGATCGCTATCGTCTCATCGAACTTCTCGACCCTAAAAATATTACCCATTATGAGTTTTTCTTGGGACGTTCTCCTCTGGTTAAAACGGATTGGTCCCAGGAAGAAACCTTTCTTTCTGGTATTCCAGAACTGCATCCCTGCATTCACGGCTGGCCGAGTCGAACCCTCTTTAATGCTGATTATGAATTAATTGATTTATCCGAACAAGACTTGACTTTTTTGCAAATCTGTGAAACGAACTCGCAAGCAAACAAAACATTAGGGGAAATTCTGGCAGAGAGTGCATTAAATCTAGAAGAAGCAAGAACGCTGTTTGCCAAACGGTTATTTGTTCTTGGGGTTTAATGGCGATCGCCGTGAAATAGAATTTCTCTTCTTTCTGCCCAAAGCAAAAATTTTGGTTATAATAGAAATCTCAGGGGGCCGCAACGGTTTCGACAGGTTGGCGAAATCTTACCCGTGATTCAGGTCGAGAGTGAGTCTCCTCTCGTAAATCAAAGGCTCAAACAAAATAGTAACTGCGAACAACATCGTTCCTTTCGCTCGTAAAGCTGCGCCTGTCGCTGCTTAATCTAAACCCATAAAACGGTTTCGAGCATCTGTGATTTGACTCCGTTAAGGATTACAGATAACAACCCCAACGGATGCACTTTTCAAGTTCCTCTGGTAGCTTGCTAAGTTAAGAACTCACTAGAGCATCCTAGCTTTCGGGATAATGAAAGTTCCCCGCTTCTAGGGTTAAAGAAGCTAAACCTGTGAACGATCGGAAAGTCAATACCCAGTCTGGACAGCAGTTCAACTCTGCTCGGCTCCACTTACCCACTATTTTTTTATCTGTAGGGGCTGCGTATTACGCCTCTTAGATTGTCCCTATGATAGTTTTGCTATGTTGGCCCCATATTATGTGTAGGGTGCATATGGCTTCCGCATATCCTCCACAAGTTTTTTGGCGAGGGCTATATTGGATTCGTCACGGGCAATAACCCATCGACCGTAACGCCTAGCTTGCGTTTTATCCGGCCCAACCCAGTAGCCATACATACAATTACCTTGTGCGCTGATTGTTTGAATAAAGCATCCGTGTGCGTTGGCTCCAGGACGTTTGGATGTCCACTGACCAATTATGTGAATATCGTTCTTAATTTCACCATATGCAGTATAGTCGTATTCTCTGCTGCTATCAGCATTCTTGATGCGTAGTTGAGATCGGAAAAAATCGAGAGTGAAAGTTAGTGTCTCTGTAACCCACGTATCTATTGGTTCATCAATGCCTTGGTAGTGTGACACCCAGTTTCCGAGGAGATGGGAGGTAAGTTGGCGTAATCGCCACCATTCTAAAATGGCTGGAAGCAGCCATTTTAGAAATGCGCCGAACGCTGCAGCTACAACGGTGATGAGTAGTTCAGTCATAATACTGTTCTGAAAGTTATATCAATATCCATCCGGTTGGTGTCACTTTACCACATTAAACCTTATGGGAAATATTGTCTGATAATATCCGCCATCTCTCCTGATTTTAAGGAGTATGCCAATCGGACGCAATTTGATAAAGTAAACTTAACAAAGATTTCCAAATCATTAAGTTTAGTTAAGGGAGAAAGTCTGTGAAAGCGATCGCCATTCTCGGTTCAACAGGTTCTATCGGTACGCAAACCCTCGATATCGTACAGCAATATCCCGATCGGTTTCGGGTTGTGGGTTTGGCTGCGGGACGGAATGTAGAATTATTGGTAGAACAAGTTCGTCAATTTAAACCAGAAATTGTCGCTATTCAGGATAAAACGAAATTTTCCGCATTGAAAGCGGCGATCGCTTCTCTTGACTATTCTCCCATTCTCCAAGCGGGGGAAGAAGGGGTGGTAGAAGTTGCGCGTTATGGCGACTCCCAAAGCGTTGTCACGGGAATTGTCGGTTGTGCGGGACTTTTACCCACTCTAGCAGCCATTGAAGCGGGGAAAGATATTGCTTTAGCAAACAAGGAAACCCTGATTGCTGGGGGTCCCGTTGTTTTACCTTTAGTGCAGAAACATGGAGTTAAATTGCTTCCCGCAGACTCAGAACATTCAGCAATATTTCAATGTTTGCAAGGCGTACCCGCAGGAGGACTTCGTAAGATTATTTTAACGGCTTCTGGGGGAGCTTTTCGGGATTTACCCGCAGAACAATTAGCTCAAGTTAAAGTTGCTGATGCGCTGAAACATCCTAACTGGACAATGGGACGAAAAATCACCATTGATTCGGCTACTTTGATGAATAAAGGTTTAGAGGTAATTGAAGCGCACTATCTCTTTGGCATGGACTATGATAATATTGATATTGTCATTCATCCTCAGAGTATCATTCACTCATTAATTGAAGTACAAGATACGTCAGTTTTAGCGCAATTGGGCTGGGCAGATATGCGTTTGCCTCTGTTATATGCTTTATCTTATCCAGAACGCCTCGCCACCAATTGGGAGCCATTAGATTTAGTTAAATTGGGGAGTTTGACCTTCAATGCCCCCGATCGCCAAAAGTATCCTTGTATGGATTTAGCTTATGCGGTAGGACGTGCTGGCGGTTCTATGCCTGCGGTTCTCAATGCTGCCAATGAACAAGTTGTTGCTCTATTTTTAGAAGAGAAAATCGGCTTTTTAGATATTCCTAAACTGATCGAAAAAGTATGCGATTGCTTCCAATCTCAAAATAGCCAAACTCCCTCACTAGATGATATTATTGCCGCCGATCGCTGGGCGCGTCAAGAAGCACTAAACGAAATGAAAAAATTATCCCAAGGCGATCGCGTTGTTGCAGTGATGAGTTAAAGAGTTTTTGGCTCGATGGATTGGCGATCGCTGTAAATAAACATTACATTTTCTCTAATCTTTCCCCTGCCTTGTATCCTAATAAGTAGGAGGATATTCTTTTCTTTTCAATCAATAATTTATCATGTCTAAAGATAACGTATTACAATTCTTGACAAAAGCAGCTAATAATCAACAACTTCAAGAGAAATTGGCCTTGAAACTTCATCCGGATGAGTTAGCTGCTCTTGGAAAAGAGGAAGGATTTGAGTTTTCGGCGGATGACGTAATGGCCGCTTTAACACACTTGCAAAAGCAACCTGGCTTTTTTAAAAAATTGGCAGAAGCAGCAGCAAGAACTTTTAGTCCCGCACCTGATGACTATCCCGCTACTGGCGTTCAGCCTTTTAGTGGTCGCAAAAAGTAAAATTACTTTTATTATTTTGTCGGGATATTACCTAGGATTTTCTCTGTAACATCCCGACAAAATTTCAGGAAATGCGATCGCAGACTTACATTAACTTGCTGATGAAACTGAGGTTTGTTGTTGAATGCGTTCCAACATTTGTTCTTTGTCTTTGCGGCGCTTTTTAGCATAAAGTTGAATAGACGCTATCATGGCGACAACTAGAGCAAAAATCAGCCATGTTGTTGTATCTAAAGGCAAATTACCTTTGAATACAGCCAAGAGAACAATGGTAATTAATAAAATCGTTGGTGCTTCATTTAAAGCGCGAAACTGTTGTCCTGTCCAGTTGCATTCTCCTTGCGCCAATTTTTTCATAATGCGTCCGCAGAAGAAATGATAGCCAATTAAGATCGCAACCAGAGAGAGTTTAATATGTAGCCAACCAGATTTTAAAATTTCAGGTTCCGTGGAAATCAACCCGATCGCCATTGCTACCGTGACCACCATCCCTGGCATAGTAATAATGTGATAAAGGCGCTTTTCCATAATTTCGTATTGCGCCTTGAGAATAGTTTGTGCGGGTTCGTCTCGTTGGGAGGCTTCTGCGTGATAGACAAAAAGACGAACTAAATAAAATAAGCCAGCAAACCAGACCACAACACCAATCAGGTGAAAGGCTTTAAACCAAAAATAAGCCATAAATTTTATTTCTTATCGAGCAACTCATCAAAGCGAGTGTAGAGCGTCGATTGAGTTGAACGAGCGATCGCGCAACAAAAGTTAAACTATCAAGCCAGTTTAGAGCATCCGCGCACCAGAGTTCAGGTGACGGGGATCACCCGGTGGGTAGTAACGCGATCGCGACAAAATAACTTTACGATCGCAAAAGAAAAAATTGGGGATCACAGTAAAAGCTACAAAAACGTAGGATATTAGAGGTAAGAGATAAAACATTTTAAATAAAACCTTTTCGTAAACACGCCATGAATACCAGAATTCGCGAACTCACCACCCAAATTCTTTCCTCTCGCACCATTTCTCAAATCGATCGCGAAAATATGTCCGCTCTCCTACGACGAGAAGACCTCAACGAAAACGATCGCACCTTAATCGAACGAATTTTCTACGGCGTTCGTCACGGGTTGTTAAAAACAGTAGAATAATATTCCCTTTTTATCCCTGTAATTATTCCTGTAATGATTCCCGTGGGCTTATGCCTGTTGTGCCAAATACCGCTCGATGAGAATAATCGCTACGATATCATCGACGGGACGAGGGGGAAGCCTCATACCGTGAGGGAGTAAGCGCATGAAGCCTCGAGGAGGATACATTTGCCAATAGCGATCGCGAGCCTCCAAAGAACTATTCTCCTCATCAATCATCTCGATGGGAAAATCTTGTCCTAATTCCGCCTTTAACTGTTTGTACCATTGTTGGGCGGTGGTGAGATTTCCCATCGCGATTTTTTGAATAGAGTATTGCTGACAAAATTGCCTCACCGTCGCGATCGCCTCTGGAGATTCAACCACACAATGAGTATAAATTTGGCGATTTTCATCCATAACTGCAAGCCCGCATTTATCCCGTCCGGGGTCGAATCCTAAAATCATGAGGTAGACTCAGAAGTAGTGCTAAAAATGACCTTATCATCGCTCAGAGCAATTAACTTCATTTTTAAAGGTCCGGCGGTATAAGTTTCATCGATGGCGATCGCTTGAATCTGCTCGATCGGTTCCGACGATTGGCTGAGGAGATCGATAAAATCCGAAAACGTCACCACTCTTCCCTCTTCAATCTGAATCGAGCCTAAAACCCCCGAGCGACGGGCGCGAAATTGAGCTTCGGAGAGGAGTATATTTAAGCGTTCTTTAACATCTTCTCGCGTGTTAGTATCGGTATCTACAGATACTGTAGCGATGGTTTCCCCTTCTCTAAAAATCCTTTCATTAAAAGCGACATCAGCAAACACCCGCACCCGTTCTTCTTGCTCCACATAATTTTCCGCCGAAAGAACCCGCACGACATACTCTTGACCATCCTGAATTCTTTCCAAAAGTTGCTCAACTTGTGCTTGGGTAATAAACACGACTCGTCCATCATTCTCCCCCTCACCATTTAGAGGGCGAACCGCTTCCTTCGCCCGGCGATTGGCTTCTTGTAGTAGGCGATCGACTGCACTGCGAGCGGCTGGTGGCTCAATAACGCGCAAAACAGCAAAACTCAACACTTCTCCCTTCACTAAAGCAACATTTCCTTGGCGTAAATTCTGACGATCTTCCTCAAGAAGCGAAACTTCTTCTTGGAGAAAAGAAAGTTGACGATCCAAACGTTCCAAGTTTTCTTCTTGACCTTGAAGAGCCGTATCCCGATCGGCGATCGCCGTATCGAGGTTTTGAATTTTACTATCTCGCTTGCTAATTTCAGCTTGCAAGAGATTGCGTTGGGTTTGCAAACTGGCCAGACGATTGGTGCGATCGCGCAGAATACCATCTTGGTCGGCAATTTTGCCATCGCGATCGCGAATCTTGCTATCTTGGTCGGCAATTTTGCCATCGCGATCGCGAATGGTGAGGTCCCTCTGTTTGACTTGTTCTTGGAGTTTGGGAATTTGAGCCACTAATTTTTCTCGTTGTACTCGAAGTTGTTTAACCTCACCGCCTAATTTTTGCGCTTGTTTAGTCGTCTCTTGATAGCGTTTCTCAACACGTTTCAAACCTTGCTCTACGCGCTCTTTATCTTGACTAACTTCTTGTAATGTTTGCGTGACTTGCTCTTGTTCCACAAAAGCCTGTGCTAATTCTTGCTGTGCCTTGTGGAGGTCTGTATAAATTTTATCTAAGCGAAAAACCCCATCCCGCAAAGACTCGCTCAGTGCAAAAATGATGCCGAGGGTAGATGCAGCAATACTCGTTCCCGTCACTACTGTCATAACAACTGCCGTTTTGCGAGGACGCAGCCCAAATAACCGCAAACGCGCTTTGCCAACCTTTGAACCAATGCGATCGCCCACAACGGCGAGAAAGCCGCCTAAAACCAATATGGCGAAAATGAGGACGTAAGCACTGGTCATAATGTTTTAGTTATAACCCACTAGGTAAACTGCTGGCTAAGAGCAACGGGGTTGTGAACGGTAATTTTTTTCTTGTGAATGGAGATCATTTCTTCTTGACGTAAATCTCCCAGTAATCGCGTGACCGTGACTCGAGTTGAACCGATCGCCTCGGCGATCGCCTGATGAGACAATTTTAGATCGACACGAATACCATCCGCCGTCGGTACGCCAAAATCGCGGCAGAGAATCAATAAAAAACTAACCAGTCTTGACCCCATATCTCGGTGTGCCAAAGTTTCGATCATCATCTCCGTTTGCAAAATCCGAGAGGAGAGTCCTTGCAGCATCAGCATCGCTAACTCTGGATTAGCTGTGAGGGCTTTTTTAACCTGCTCAATAGGTGCAGATAGTAACTCAACCGGGGTAAAAGCAACAGCATGATAGAAGCGATCGGATCGCTGTCCCGTAATGAGAGAAAGCACGCCAAAAACGCTATTTTCCCGCAGCAAAGCCACAGTAATCTCTTCTCCGGCTTCATAAACCCGCGACAATTTCACCGCACCTTTGAGCAGAAAATAAACTCGTTCAGCCGGATCGCCAGGAAAAAATATCGTTTTACCTCGCTCGCAGCTTTCTACAATTGGCGGAAATGAACCACCTCCGACTTGACGGAATACGGATGCTAGAGATTGAGTTTGAGTGGGGGAAAATTCCATTGCCAACGTTCGAGAAAAAAAGGTCTAGATTAAAGCGCTTGGATTATCGATAACTTTAACCTATCTTTGTCGCTTTGTCGATCGTCGGTAATTAGGAATGAGTAAATTACTCCCCCCACTCCCCACCCTCCCCCCACTCCCCACACTCCCCCCACTCCCCCAACTCCCCACACCCCCCCAACTCCCCACACTCCCCACACCCCCTCTTCCCCTCTTCCCCCCTTGCCTGTACTCTGGAATATTGGGTCAATTGATTTTAGAGAATTACTAGGCGATCGCAATGTTATTAGATTTAACGGGAAAAAAAGCACTGGTTACGGGTATTGCCAACAATCGCTCCATTGCATGGGGCATCGCCCAACAACTGCACGCTGCTGGGGCTGAGTTGGGGGTAACTTTTTTGCCGGATGAAAAGGGACGATTTGAAAAAAAGGTCAGGGAATTAGTCGAACCTCTCAACCCGACAGTTTTTGTTCCCTGTAATGTTCAGGATGACGAGCAAATCGAGACGGTTTTTAAGACGATCGCGGACAAATGGGGAAATCTTGATATTTTGATCCACTGTTTGGCTTTTGCCAACCGAGATGACCTATCGGGAGATTTTAGCAGTACTTCCCGAGGCGGATTTTCGACAGCGTTGGAAATTAGTAGTTATTCTTTGCCCGCATTGGCGAAAGGGGCAAAACCGTTGATGATGGAAAATGGCGGCGCGATCGTAACCCTTACCTATTTGGGAGGGGTAAAGGTAATCCCCAATTATAATGTCATGGGGGTGGCAAAAGCAGCGCTAGAAACGAGCGTGCGCTATTTAGCGGCAGAAATGGGGCCGAATAATATTCGCGTTAATGCAATTTCAGCCGGACCGATTCGCACGTTAGCTTCTTCGGCAGTTGGCGGTATTCTAGATATGATTCACCATGTTGAGGAAGTTGCCCCCCTACGACGGACGGTGACACAGCAAGAAGTGGGCAATGCAGCAACGTTTTTGTGTAGCGATCTCGCGAGTGGGATTACTGGACAAGTGCTTTATGTTGATTCTGGCTACGAAATTATGGGGATGTAATGGGTAATTGATAATTGATAATGGGTAATTGATAATTGATAATTGATAATGGGTAATCGAAAAGAGAAAAAAATGTCTAGCGATACTCCCCGCATGGCTTCTGTCCATCGGACGACGAAGGAAACCGATGTGCGGGTGAGTTTGAGTTTGGATGGGACGGGGAAATGTACGGCTAAGACTGGTATTCCCTTTCTCGACCACATGATTCAGCAAATTTCCTCTCATGGATTGTTGGATCTGGAGGTGGAGGCGACGGGGGATATTGAAATTGACGACCATCACACGAATGAGGATGTGGGGATTACTTTAGGGATGGCTTTGGCGGAGGCACTGGGCGATCGCAAGGGAATTCACCGTTTTGGACATTTTCTCGCCCCTCTCGATGAGGCTTTAGTGCAGGTGACTCTCGATTTTTCTGGAAGACCTCACCTGAGTTATGGATTGGATATTCCCACTCAGCGCGTAGGAACTTATGATACTCAGTTAGTGCGAGAATTTTTTGTGGCAGTAGTTAATCATTCTCAAATGACGTTACATATTCGCCAGTTGGACGGTATTAATTCTCATCATATTATCGAAGCGACATTTAAGGCTTTTGCGCGGGGGATGCGAATGGCGATCGCGATCGATCCGCGTCGGTCGATGCAAATTCCCAGTTCTAAAGGGGTGTTGTAAACTGGAAAGATTAGACTTGTTGTGACAAATAAATTTTGGCACGTTCCCAGAGGCGATCGAGTTCTGCTAAACTGTATTCCGTGAGAGGGCGATCGGCGAAGTTTTCCATTTTTTGTAAACGCTGTACAAAGCGCTGATTTGTCCCTTGTAAGGCTTGAGATGGATCGAGATCGTACCAACGGGCAATATTAATGACTGTAAACAATAAATCGCCTAATTCAGCTTGTTGATGTTCTTTATTTTCACTGGCTAAGGCTTCTTGAAATTCTCCTAACTCTTCTTGAAACTTGCCCCAAACATCTTCAATTTTATCCCATTCAAACCCCATCGAAGCTGCTTTTTTCGACATTTTCATGCTGGCTGTTAAAGGGGGAAGAGTGCGAGAATAGCGATCTAATTTGCGGCTGAGAAGTTGTGCTTCTGCGACAGTCTCTCCTTTTTCTGCGGCCTTAATTTCTTGCCAATTTTGCTTAACCTCTCCCACACTTTCCACTTCTAGATCGCCGAAAACATGAGGATGACGGCGAATTAGTTTTTCACCAATCCCCCGCGCCACTTCTGCTAGAGTAAAGTCTTCGTATTCTTGGGCAATTTGTGCTTGTAGGACAACCTGGAGAAGTAAGTCCCCCAATTCTTCCGCGATCGCCTCCCGATCGCCGCTTTGAATTGCTGCAACGGTTTCATAAGCCTCCTCAATAATATAGGGGATCAGCGTTTGCGGAGTTTGTTCGAGGTCCCAAGGACAGCCACCATGCGGCGATCGCAATTTAGCAACAATATCGATTAATTCTTGCAAGGCATTAAGGGTATTTTGGTTGGACATAAATTTGAGCCTACTTATTCATAAATTAAGGTACCATTACCGGCAATGACTTCACCGATCGCATAGCCCTCGAAACCGCGATCGCCGAACCATTTTACTGCATCTTCAGCCTGTTGAGGGGGAACGATAATAATATATCCCAACCCCATATTAAAGGTTTCAAACATGGCATTTTGGGAAACTTCTCCCCGATCTGCCAACCATTGAAACACCGGGGGAACCTTCCAAGTTGCGCGATCGATCCTGACGGATCGATCGGCATTGAAACACCTCGGCAGATTTTCCGGCAACCCACCCCCGGTAATATGCGCCATTCCATGAATATCGAGGGACGATCGCAGGGCTTCAAGAATAGGTTTGACATAAATCCGGGTAGGAGTGAGAAAAATTTCCCCTAAACTTTGACCCCCTAATATTTCTGGGCGATCGTGCCAACTCAATCCCTGTATTTCCATCACTTTACGCACTAGGGAAAAACCGTTACTGTGAAGTCCGCTACTGGCTAAGGCGATCGCGCGATCGCCTATTTCTACGCGGGAACCGTCTAATAAGCGATCCTTCTCCACAATGCCTACACAAAACCCTGCCAGATCGTATTCCCCAACCGGATAAAAACCAGGCATTTCGGCGGTTTCTCCCCCCAACAGCGCACAACCACTCTCGCGACAACCCGAGGCAATTCCTGCCACAACTTCTGCCAATTGTTCCGATTCTAACTTACCTGTGGCCACATAATCCAAGAAAAAAAGTGGTTCTGCCCCTGTTGTGAGAATATCGTTAACACACATAGCAACCAAATCGATGCCGATGGTATCGTGACGGTTGATCGCATTGGCAATTTTTAACTTGGTTCCTACGCCATCGGTCCCAGAAACCAAAACAGGTTTTTCATACCCCGTCGGCAATTGAAAACACCCGGCAAACCCCCCCAAAGCCCCTAAAACTTCGGGACGGTGGGTGCTTTTTACATCTTGGCCAATGCGATGGACAAAGGCGCGGCCTGCCTCTACATCAACCCCTGCTGCTCGGTAATCCATCAAAGTCCCCCAAGATAATGCGATCGTAAGACAATAGTACCAAAGCGGGACATTATCGATCGCTAAGATTATGATAATGTTTAAGGGGCAAAGAATTCATTGATAATTGTTCCTTGAAAAGCGCTCTTTTGCCTTTTGAAAAGCCTCTCCCATCACTTCTTGAATTCGTGCGGGATCGGGTATTTTCCCACCCATCAAATCGCCAAAATAAACGCAAGCTCCCTCACCTAAAGCTAGGGTATAAGCTGCTGCCCAAGATGCAGCGATAACGCTACCAAACCCAGGTATAAACTTAATTAACTCTCGCCCGATCGCCTGTGCCAAAAATCCCCCGGCGATGGCACTCACAATTCCTCCGGCTTGGGAAGGAGTCAAGGTTTGCCCGTATAATTTTCCCAAAACTCCTACCATCGATACTTGCAATGCCGTTAAAACAGGCATGGTTGCAAAAGGCAAAGGAACCGCCGCTAAAGTTGCCGCGATCGCCACAAATGCAGTAATATAACGCCGTCCTACATCCCGATATAAATTCCCCAACTCTTTCCCCCCCGTCTCATCCAACAACTGATAAATCATGCGGGCTTCTGCTTCGGGCAAAAGATCGGCGAGGGCATCCCGCAATGCTTCTAACCCATAAAATACAGGGGTGTAGCCATCTTCTTCTAAGGTAAAATCAATAAGGACAGTGCGATCGCAAAGCCCTTTAAAGGCTTCTTGCAGGGCATGATAAGGGCGATCGCAGGCTTCTAAGCTGGGAGGATAGGGGGGATGATCTGCGACTTCAGCCGGATAGACTTCATGCAGGCACGTCACCACCAGCAAACAGGGAATGTGAGAGTATTTTTGGCGCAATTTCTCAGTAATGTCTCGCAAAGTGGCGATCGCAAAGTCATTAATTTTAACCGTAAGAATGAGAATTCTAGCGTGACGGCTTTCCTGTTGTAGATCGTCGATCAATTCCACGACGATCGCATCGGTATCTTGTCCGATATCTCCCAGTCCTACGGTATCGGTAAACACCAGTAAGGGTAAATCGTCGGAGGGGTAAGCATAACGTTGAGTGTGTTGGGTATGAGGGCGAAACCCCTGCCCAATAATTTCCACGGAAACCCCCGTTAGTCCCCGTACAATTGAACTTTTCCCGGCTTGAGGTTTGCCAATTAATAAGGCTTCTGTGGTGGGTAAACGCGATCGCACTTCTGCCAGAATTTCCGCAAGGCGATCGTCACTGACCCTAAATAAATCTATCACTTTTTTGGCCGCGCGATCGACGGGTAGAAGCTGAGTAAAGCGGTTTTTGGTGGACTGCAAAACTCTCACAAGTCGATTTTCTCTCTTGGGAGTCTCTGTGATGGGGTCTTCTGTATCCAATTCGGTCATAATTTCTGTTTTTTGGCTGCAAGCTGCGAGTTTTACGGAATTTTTCCTAAAATTCTTGTAGAAAGTTATAGCACTTCATGATTTAAGGATAGTGAAACGTAACAAGCAAGTCTTTTGTCATTCTGCGATCGCCTCCCCGCAAAAATTATCGGTTTTGCAGATATGCAGAAAGCAAACATTCAGAAAATGGGGCAGAGTTTTTCTGTGTTTGAGTCCCCTCCTCTTAGCAAGTTGCCAAGTTAGCTTGCAAATTCCCAAACTGGATGGAGAACAACAAGCTAAATTTTACATTCAAACTGTCACCCGAGGACAAGAGGCTTATTATAAAACCAATGGTGAATTAACGGCATCTTTAAAAGAGTTAGCGATCGATTTTAAGTTAAATACACCGGACTATAAATTTGAGATTCTTTCCCACGGCGATCCTACTCATAGCGTTACCATGACTGCAACGGCACAAAAAGAAAATTTGCATAGTTATACGGGAATTGTTTACGGTCAAAAAGAGGGAGATAATTACGAAGCAGTGGTTAATATGTGCCAGACAGAACAGCCATCTACTATTGCACCTAAATTAGACACAAAACCTATTGCAAATAAAGCCTTAGATTGCCCTGCTGGATCGATTCCTATGCAATAGGTGATAGGTGATAGGTGATAAGTGATAGAAGAAATTCTATACTATGCCTTCCAAAAATTCACCCGCCAAACTGAAGTTTATGGCGGGTGAAGGGTGTTCAGAGATATATAATCTAAATTGTAGGGTTTAGCTCATTGTGGCGTTGCTGCGATCGTAGGATACTCGGGAGGCTGAACTTGGCTTACCTTGAATTCTGTTAGAGTATTCCCCCGTGTCAATGTCCAGACCGATTTCAGCAGCCGCGCGTCCTAACATAGACTCTTGACGATTGCGGATCAGTTGAGTATGACGCATCATTAAAGCGCGAGCCTGATTTTTGGTATCCATAATTTTAAAACCTCCGGATTGCCGATCTTGTGAAACAATTACTGTTTTTTGCTTACTTTTCACTATATCCGAAAATTCTGTAAAATTGGATACAAAACTTGTTTTGTTAAATAAAATTAACAATTTCTTTGACTTTGAGGGCGATCGCTTATTCTCCAGACCAGAAAAAAATCGGTACAATGGGCAAGGGTGCAAGTGTTAGAGATAATATAACGAGGATAGCGATCGCCGATCGTCTAGTTCCTCCCGAGAAGACTGAATCGTTGAGCAATAATATTTTTAATAGACACTAATGAACCCTTGTCAAGTAATTTCAAGATATTTGTCTCCGGTGATGGCGATCGCACTCTTATCACTCATTTCCGAGAAGGCGATCGCCATCACCCCCGCAGCCGATGGCACGGGAACGCAAATTACCCACAATGGCGATCGCTATGATATTAGTGGGGGGAGTATTTCGGGGGATGGAAGCAATCTTTTTCATAGTTTTGACCAATTTTGTCTAAATGCCAATGAAATCGCTAATTTCCTTTCAAATCCGCAAATTAGCAACATTCTTGGAAGAGTCACGGGAGGCGATCCGTCTATTATTAATGGGTTAATTCAAGTGACGGGGGGAAACTCTAACTTGTATTTAATGAACCCGGCGGGTATTGTTTTTGGACAAGGGGCAAGTTTAAATGTAGGGGGAGATTTTTTCGCGACAACTGCGACAGGAATTGGCTTTAATGGCAATTGGTTTGAGGCGATAGGAAGTAATAATTATGCAGATTTGCAGGGAGATCCGAATCAATTTGCTTTCGATCTTGTCCAACCTGGTTCTATTGTTAATGTGGGAAACTTGTCCGTTGGAGAAGGACGAAATTTGACTCTATTGGGAGGGATAGTTGTTAATACGGGAACGTTAACTGCACCGGGAGGAAATATTGCGATCGCCGCCATTCCAGGAACGAGTTTAGTCCGCATTTCTCGTCTTGGGACTCTGTTAAGTTTAGAAATCGAAGCGCCTCGGGATGTTAAGGGAAATCTTATCACTTTTGATGCGCTCGATCTGCCGGAGTTACTAACGGGAACTTCCCCAGAGATAGAAACGAATTTAGCAGTAGCGGGGCAAAATGTGCAGACTTTAGCAGGAACAGTGATTCCTATTTTAGCGGGAACGGCGATCGCCAAAGGAACTCTAGATGTGTCGTCAGAAGTGGGGGGAAATATCTATATTTTGGGCGATCGCGTGGCTGTAGTTGATGATGCTTTGTTGGATGCTTCGGGAGATTTTGGTGGCGGAGAAGTGCGAATTGGGGGGGATTTTCAAGGAACAGGAAATGTTTATAATGCTGACTATACTTACATTGGTTTTGAGGCTCAGATTTTAGCCGATGCTCTTTTAGAAGGTGATGGAGGGATGGCGATCGCATGGGCAGATAAAACAACTCGATTTTACGGTGAAGTGAGTGCTAAAGGTGGCAGAATTTTCGGCAATGGTGGGTTTGTAGAAATTTCTGGAAAAGAAAATCTTGCCTTCAATGGTGATATTAATGTTAGTGCATCTCAAGGACAAAACGGTACAATTTTATTCGATCCCAGAGATATTATTATTGAACCTAACGATGCTGTTGCTGACGATAATGCTCAACTGGTTGATAACCAAATTTTATTTGCAGATGGTGGAGGGGCTACTGACTTTGTAATTGATGATTCGTTTCTTCGGGGCTTAACAGGAAATGTTATCTTGCAAGCTCAGAGAAATATAACATTTCAGTCTGGAGTTGCTCTAACTGGAGGTAATCTCTTAAATCAAAACTTGACTTTGCAAGCAGGTAATGATATTACAATTCAGGAGAATTTAGAGTTTTCTACTGGAAATACTTTAAGTATGAGTGCAGGAGCAAATATTTCCGTTCAAGACATTACAGGGTTTGCTATGGGAAATATCAATTTAACCAGTACGAAT
>NZ_JAYGHV010000127.1:0-37348 GCF_034932145.1 Spirulina sp. 06S082
GGAGTGGGGGGGAATTAGAATGTTTTGGCTGTGCGAGCTTTGGGATCGAAGACAAAACGGCGATCGTAAATGGTCATGCCGTATAAATTAAAGGAAATAGTCGGTTTTTCTCCCATTGCTTCGACACAGTGAATGGCATCCGGTAGGAAACAGATAATATCCCCCGAGGAGAAAGTGCGATCGCCTACCCTTTCAATGCGATCGAGGTTTTCGGCATCTGGCGATCGCTTCCAAAAAGTATTTTTTTCCTCACCATCCAACAACATCACCAAGCCCCAAGTTGCATGATTGTGAATTGTCGAAACTCGTCCCCCTTCCCAGGAAACCATTTGTACTGTGATTGGGTATCCTGGCTCATCATAAAGCATGGAAACAGACCATCCTTTTTGAGGATCCGGGAAAGTGTATTGTAGTTGTAGCCAAGGCGAGTCATCCATTAAACGCCGGACTCGGGGACAGATTCGTTTGAGACGTTCGGTATCATCGTCAAAGCGATCGAGAATGCTATCGAGATCGGCGAGAAATTGATACAAGCGATAGGGAGTTGTCAGGATTTTTTCATCCTCTGCGGCTTTTAACTCTTGACAAGTACCGTGGTCTGTGACCAACCAATTCCGACCGTTCATTAGCTTTCCTTTTTGTATCAAACAATGTTTCCATTTTTCCTTTATAAACTATACCTCTCCTGCGATCGGGAATTTATTTTTTAGTGGGAATGGTCTTTTTTAGCAGTTTTTTCGGTAGAGTTATCATAAAAAACTTTTTTTTTGTTGACTTTGATTAGATAAATTAATATTTATTTAGGTACTTTTCAGTTTTTTCTCAGTCATCCGAGAAATTTATTTGCTATATTGTTGTCTACGCTGAAGCGATATGGCTCTGACTAAAATTTGGAGAGGAGTCATTGCAGTTTCAGCGCCGAACACCTAAAAAAAACATTCCATTTAAAATAATTTTGAGGGGAACCCAAATGAAAGTTAAGTACCTGACAACATTGGCAACGGTTAGTTTATTGAGTTTGGGATTGGCTGTGGGCTGTGCCAGCCCAGACGCTACAGAAGGAGAGAAAACCGAACAAGCAGACCCCTGTGCTGGTAAAACTGATGGTGCAGACCCCTGCGCTGGTAAAACTGATGGTGCAGACCCCTGCGCTGGTAAAACTGATGGTGCAGACCCCTGCGCTGGCAAATCCGAGTAAAAAGAAAAGAGAGTAAAAATATTCTCCTGTATTTTTCCTAGATATCTTTCCTTCTGATTAGGAAAATTTGCCCCCGTAAAAAGTCTTATCTTCCGAGACTTTACGGGGGTAAATCGTGTTTTTTTCGATAATTTCTAACCTCCTCGATCGCATTTTTCGAGAAAATATCTGTAGGGGATGAGACCAAAAAAAGATAAAAATTACAATCCGTTCGGGTAAGAGCGTACAATTGCTTTGTTATACCCTGCGCTCGAATTCTTGCCCGAACCCGATGAAGCCCCAAGAAATACACGCCGAACAATTACTTGAATTAGCCCTTGCTTCAGGAGCAAGTTGTGCGGAGGTTTATCAGTCGCGATCGCTTTCCCATCCTATCTTTTTTGAAGCCAACCGACTGAAGCAGTTGGAGAGTTGTGAATCGGAAGGTACGGCACTAAGGGTATGGTGCGAGAATCGTCCAGGTTTGGCGGTTGCTTACGGACGAGTTGAACCCCGAGAATTAGTTGAGGGGGCGATCGCCCTTTCGGAATTAAATCCCCTCGAAACCATTGAACTTGCGGAAGCCAAAACCGCGATCCTGCCGGATTTAGGGGAAGTGGTAGAAGTGGGAGAATTAGTCAAACTAGGACGGGAGGCGATCGCGTATATTCGAGAGCAGTATCCTGAAGTCCTCTGTAGCGGGGAATTTGAATGCGAACAAGAGACCACAATTCTGACCAATAGCCAAGGACTGCACTGCCAGTATACTGATATTACCCTGAGTGGTTATTTGGGGGTGGAATGGGTACGAGGAGAAGACCTGCTCGGGATTTATGAGGATCGTGAAGAACGCAACCAACTCAGTGTCAATAGTCTCATTCAAGATATTTTAATTCGGCTGGACTGGGCGCAGGAAAATACACCTCCTCCTCTCGGTCCCATTCCCATTCTCTTTACCGGAAAAGCGGCGGCGTTACTTTGGGATACCGTGGCAGAGGCTATTAATGGCAAGCACGTTTTGGAAAAATCTTCTCCTTGGAGCGATCGCCACAGACAATTAGTCGTTTCCGAGATTCTTTCCCTCAGCCAACAACCGGAAAGGGGACCCTATAGTTGTCCTTTTGACGATGAAGGCAGCAAAACACAATTTCTGCCTTTGATCCAACAAGGGAAACTAGAAGGATTTTATAGCGATCTCGCCACAGGTCGCGCTTTAGGGACGATTGGTACGGGCAATGGGTTTCGTCCTTCTCTCGATCGCTATCCTACTCCCGAATTGATTAATATTATTGTCGAACCGGGCTGGGGCAGCCTCACAGACTTAATTCAGCAATTAGATAATGGATTATTAGTGGATCAAATGTTAGGAGGAAGTAGCAGTATTTCTGGAGATTTTTCCATTAATGTCGATCTGGGTTATCGTATCGATCGCGGCAAAATTGTCGGGCGTGTCAAGGATACAATGGTTACAGGTAATGTTTATAAGGCACTCAAACAAATTCTCGCTTTAGGAAACGACAATCGCTGGCACGGCTCTTACTATACCCCTTCAATCATTGTTGATGGCTTATCGGTGGTTGGCCAAAAAATGTAGGGGTTTGGTCTCCAAACCCATTTCCCGGTAGGGGTTTGGTCTCCAAACCCATTTCTCCAAACCCATTTCTCCAAACCCATTTCTCCAAACCCATTTCTCCAAACCCATTTCTCCAAACCCTCAAAGGTTAAATGAATCAGGAATCCTGAAGGAGAGCAGGACAATACGCAATAGCATAAAAACAGAATAAATTGCTAAAGGCGTAATTGTTATGGAAAAACTGCAAAATCAGCTCGATACACTGAATGGTAAAGTCGATTTACTTTATCAACTGGTCGAGAAAATGTCGAGTCAACTTGCTGGACTTCTAGCCGGGCAAAATGCTGACGTGGTAGAAGCCCTTCAGGACGATCGTGCTTTTGCCACCTCGTCTTCCTCACAAAATATTACCAAATTATCGAAAAATCAACGAGTTTCTACACCTATTGGTTTTCCCTCTTCTCCGGCGATCGCCCCACAGCAAGACAGCATTTTCCATAAAGATGTGTTAGCAGACGAACAGAACCTCGATCGCCTGCTCGACTACAATACCGATGAGCGATCGCTTTCTCCCGATCTACAAATTCGGCGGTTGACGGCGCAAGTGACCGCAGCCTATAACCGCATTGCCGCTTTGGAAGAACAATTATTGGCCACCAGAGGCGATCGCGATCGCCAGAAATTCACCCTTGCTCTGCAAAATTCTCCCAAAAGTTAGCATTCTGCTCCAACTTCTTCTTAGACAACTTTTTAACTTTTTACACCCCCTTGATATCAGGGGGTGTTTTTAAGCGGGGTCTTTATTTATTCGTGTATCCTTTAATGGATTTGGCGCTGAGTGAAAAAATCGCGCCAGACACCCACGAGAATACCTTGAATTTCCACCTGATCTGCCTCAGCCTCAATGGGGTCGAATGCAGGATTAGAGGGTTTTAAGGTAATGCGATCGGCAAACTTGTAGAATCGCTTTAAAGTTGTACCGGCACCATCCACCCGAGCAGCAACAATTTCGCCATTTCTGGGGATTTCATTGGCGGGAGGCCGTTGCATCACGACGAAATCCCCCTCTCGAATCATATCCTCAATCATGCTATCCCCTGTCACTCGCAGGGCAAAGCAGTTAGGACGATGCAAGATCGCCAGAATATCTAGTTGCTCTTTGTCATCGGTAAAAGGTTCGACTAATTGACCCGCCGCGATCGCCCCTTCAATGGGTAATCCTGTTTTTTGAGGGGGATAAAGAATGCGAATGGTGCGTGCTTTTCCTTCTGTCCAATCAATATACTTTTTCTTCCGCAAACGCTCCAAACGGCTTTGAATAGGAGCCGGAGATTTGAGATTCATGGCTCGCATCATTTGGCGAATGGAAGGGGCGTGCTGCTCGGTGCGAATGTATTCAACTAACCAGTCATAAAGTTCCTTTTGAGCCGGGGTCAATTTTTCCATTTTTTCGGGTTTTTCCATGGCTTTTTTACTGGGGTAAATTGTGGAGGCGATTAAAAAAAGAATCTTTCAATCGCTTTGTTCTTATTTTAGAACGTGGGTACTTATTTAAGAACAGTTCTATCAGAAAAAAAACAGAAAGTAAAGTCGAATAAAACATCAAATAAATTGGCGGGATTTTGACTCGTAATTCGAGGAACTTTTCCCAGAAATTTAGCTCTTATCCCCTAACCTCTCATTTCCCTTTCCCCAATCCCGGATTCGATCCTCCAAAATAGAGAATATGAGGTATCGGTCTATACTGGGAAATTCGCTGAATGTACGTTTATCGCACCAACGCATTTGATGAACAAGTCACGGAACAAACTGGACTGGGGGATCATGTCGATCGCCTATGCAGGGAAATAGAGGAAATGGCGCTAGAACAGGTTCTAGCGAGGTTTGAGCGGGTTTATCCTTATCTGAAGCGTAAAGAAGGCAACCTACGGCTAATTGCGCGAATAAAGCGGGTAGGGAGCGATCCGGTTTTATGTTGGTTGAAGGTATTCCGCAGGGGTGGTCACGCTTATGGGGAATTTTTGCGCGATCGGGAAAATTTTGGCGATCGCATTCTTGACAGTCAAATCAAACAAGAACAATTATGGCAATGGCTCAATCAACGCAAAGCCGAAAACGATCGCCAAAACACACCCCAACCCCTCACGGATGAATTGCGACTCTGGCTGCAACGTCCTAGCTTAAGAATGGATTTTGATGGTGTTGTTGTTTATGAAAGCGAATACTGGTTAAACAGCTTTTCTACACCAGAAATTCAAGATAAATGGAGAACTTTTAACCGAATTATTGCCGAACTTGCCGATACTACCTCGGATTTTGGCTCGGATACCTATTGGGAGGGAATTAAACTGTATGGAGAAGAGCATCGCTATGTTCTCTACAGTCGCATTCTGACCGCAGATATACCCTCGAGACAGGTTCTTTTTCTCATTGCTCCCTTTTCTCAAACTCCCGATCGCGAACAAATTCAACAAGTTATCGATCGCACTTGGCCGGAAAAAGAAATTTCTCCTTTTAATCCCCAAACTCCCACAACATTAGATGAATTAACATCTATTGCTTCTCGTGCTTATCCCAGTTATTTATTAGCAGATGAAACCAATTGGTTAGCCATCGAAAATGAAGAAAATGCTAACTTAGCACTTTCTGCGGAAGAGGAGGCCATTTTGCATGATGTTTCTACAACTCGTCCTTCTTTACCCTTATTTTTAAACGGACAGGCGGGGAGTGGTAAATCAACAATGCTTTTTCATCTTTTTGCCGATTATTGTCACAAGCATTTGCGGCTTTGTCAAGAGCAAAATATCTCAATTTTAAGTAAACCGCATCCCTTATTTTTAGCTTATAACGAACGCTTGCTGAAGGTTGCGAAAGAGAGAGTTATTCCTTTATTGGCCTCCCATCATCGTTTTTTAGCCAAACGGGGAATTGCTGAAGATTTGCCCAATCTTAGTCCTTTTTTCCAATCTTTTCGGACGTTTTTACAAAACTTACTTCACTTAGAAGAACGCGATCGCTTCAACGATGCTAATTATATTTCTTTTCACCGCTTTCGCTAACTGATCGATCGCACGACATGGCGTAAATACTCGCCGGAATTGTATTGGCAGGTCATTCGTACTTTTATTAAAGGATATCATTTAGACGAACGCGATCGCTATTTAGATGTTGATGATTATCGAGAAATTCCGCGACGAGAACAAACCGTGACAGTGGAAGAATTTAAAGATATTTATGAAACCGTTTGGAAATGGTACGAACGTTATGCCAAAGAATCTGAAAAATGGGACGATCAAGACTTAATTCGCCGGGTTCTTTATCTTAAATGTTACTCTCCCGAATATACAGCTATTTTTTGCGACGAAGCACAGGATTTTACCCATATTGAACTGCAATTAATCATGCGTTTGTCTGTTTTTACAGCCTACGATCTCGAACATCAGCACATTGAAAGTTTGCCGTTTGCTTTTGCGGGCGATCCCTTACAAACTCTTAATCCAACTGGGTTTCGCTGGGCGAGTTTGAAGGCTGCTTTTTACAATGAAGTGATTACAACGCTTTCTCCAACAGGAAAACTCGGCTTAGAAATGAACTTTGCTGAATTAGAATCAAATTATCGTTCAATTCCTTCTATTGTGGGAGTTAATAATCTGATTCAGCTTTGGCGAAGTGTTCTTTTCGATCTCCCTGAACTCAAACCCCAAAAAGCAAGAAAGCATGGTAATTTTGATCCTCAAAAAATGATCGTTGGTTCAGATATATCCAATGAAGAATTAGAAGAATATTTACAAGATACAATTATTATTATTCCCTGCGATCAAGGAGGGGAAATGGATTATATTCGCAAAGATAATATTTTAGCTAAGTTACAAGAAAAAAGCGAGAAACAGGAAACATTACTTTGGAATGTTTTAAGCGCGATCGCGGCCAAAGGATTGGAGTTTAAACAAGTGGTTCTTTATAAGTTTGGGGAATCCTGTAATCTCGATGCTTGGTTGCCAATGGACTCTCCTGCGGAGGAAGTAAAATACTTTTTTAATAAGCTCTATGTTGCCGCAAGTCGGGCGACGGAACGATTATTTATTATTGATACCGAAGTTGGCGATCGCAAGCTCTGGAAACACGCCAGTAATATCTTAGAACTAGAAAAATTTTTAGAATTATTACAACAACAGAAGAGTAAAAAACAATGGGAAGAACGCATTTATCTAATTGGCAGGGGCGATCGTGCTGATGCGATCGGCAGCGACGATCTCCCGGAAATTGCCAATACTTTTTTTACAGAAGGCATTAATATGGAAAATGCCGATTTAATTAGGCGTTCTCAAAGTGCTTATAAACGCTTGGGAGACGAAGATCGCGTTCAATTATGTGAAGCATGGGCTTTGAGGTTTGAAGAACAATATTTACAAGCGGGACAATGTTTCCTACAACAACAAGAATTTTCTCTAGCCTGGAATTGTTTTTGGCAAGGGTAGTGTTGGGCAAATTTATTGGCTTGGTACGACTTAGAACAAAATGAATTAAAAAGTAAAGATTCAGAAAGTTTGGAGGTAAATCCTGCCAATGTTATGCCGTTGATTAAATTCATGGTACTTAAAGAAGAAAATATAGAAGGACTGCAACAATTTAGTGACTTTTTAGCTGGAGTTTTAGAAGAAAAAATAACTAAAAATACACCTGAAAAATATCGTTTTACGGCTCAATGGAAGATGGCAATTCAGACTTATGGAAAACGGATCGAAATCTTGGTTAAAAATGATAAAGTAGAACTGAGTAAAACAGAATGGTCAAAATTGGGAACGGTATTAGAAAAATTAGCGCGAGATAAATATCAAGGGATGAGCGATCGCGCTGGTTCTTGTTGTTATCGTGCTCAAGAATACGATCGCGCAATTTCTTTTTGGGAAGAAGCGAAAAGCACTCAGAAAGTTGAATATAATCTGGCGAAAGCGGAAAGTGTAGGATTTCCCGCAGGATTACCTTATCTACTTAAAGCAGATCGCGGCGATCTACTCATTTCCGCTTGGGAAGAGGCTCAACGCCCTTTTTCTTCTGAATGGCTCATTCATCTTGCACCGATTTTAGAAGCGAAAGAAGAGTGGTTAGAGGCGATCGCAGCTTATGAAGTTTTAGGTGATCGCGAGAAAATGAAAATGTGTCTGGAGGGAGCAAAAGAAGGCGATCGAGGGGAAGAAGTTATGCAACAATTACTCTCTCGTTTACTGGCAGGGAAAAAATGGGATATAGCGATCGATTTTATTGAAACTTATCCTACAACTTTAATGAGTGAAAAAGCAAAAGAGTTAAACTTACCTTTCTCCATTGTTCGCGATTTAGCTTACTCAGAACTTTCTCCCCAAGATTTATCTCGAGGTTTGCGCCGTCGCTACGAACTTTTCTTTAAAGAAAAAATTCTTTTTCATAGCGACTGGGAGCAATTTATCAGTCCTTCTCAATTAGGAATTACTTTGGAAAAAGTGGGTTCTTTAGTAGAAACTCTCTCTTTTTACGAACGCTATACCCACCACGAGAATAAAACTTTAGCCACTTTTGCCCGTTCTCGCTGGCTGGCTGTTAAAAAGAAACAAGAGGCATATTTAAGCCAACAAGGGCAAGTTAAAAAAGCCGTTAAAAGTCGCTCCGAACTTGCTAAAAAATCAAAAATTTGGGGAATTCCTGTTAAAAATATTTCCCTTCCTATTCCTGTTCCTCCTGCGGATATTCCCGAACCTGAACCGAAACCCAAAACCCCAGAAATTGCTCCTACGATCGCATCTCCTGAAACGATCGCCGGCTTACCTGATGGAGTTAAAATCAATTCATCTCAACCCGATCTTTTCACCTTTCAACTGCGTCACTTAGAAGTTAAAGTAATGCCCATCACCAGACAATTTCTCCTGCGCGATCGCTTAAACGATCGCAGAATTCTTTTTGATGGACAATTGCAACAAACTGCAATCGATACAATAGTTCTATCTATGCAAGAACAAAATTCATTTTCCTTTGCTGATGCAGGAAGCGGTTATCGCGTTAAAGTCGATCGCGATGGCGATCGCTGTAGGTTGGAATTGCATTTATCTACTCTATCTGAGCCAATTATTATTGCATTGTGAAGGCGATCGCCCTGCTATCCTTAACACCCTCAATACCATGTAAGGTGCGTTAATGAAATGTAACGCACTCTCCCATTCTTAATAAATGAGATTATCTCCCCCATTGATAAAGAGGGCTAGAAAATAAAATGCGATCGCTAACAAGTTAAGTTGACGATCGTGATATATACTTAACGCGCAAGACACTGGCAAGATGCCAGTTCCACGAATTACCGATTTATTTCCTTAACTTCCATAAGCGATCGCAGAATTCTTTTTGATGGACAAATGATGAGTACATTTCAGGAAATAATACAGACGACGGCAAGAAGCACCCGATTATTACGATAGTTGCGGTGTTTGGCACAACAGAAGAAGGTAATGTCGATCCGCTAACGGGGGTTTTGGATTTGCAGACGACCTATCCTATCGTGCAGCCAATAACGAACGCACCTTTTTAGCTTCGAGGTAAGGCGGTGAGAGAGGCGATCGTAAACTCCTCTGTCTGTCCTGATACTATTCAGAGTTGCGATCGCTGTCTCTAAACCCTAACTACGATTGCTTGAACGAACATAGTACAAAAAAAAGTTGACAGTTATTAATAGTACGAAGTATTATGATTTAAGTGGTGTTTTATTTGATAAATACATACTATTAAACACCTATAAACCCTTACTTCCCGATTGTCTGTTATGAAAGCAAAATTGTTAGCTTGCATCTTAACGGCTATTCTAGGTTGTGTCTTAACGGCTGTTTTAGGACCGATACCTTATAGCTTTGCTGTAGAGAACAATAACCCATCAATTATTTTCAATCAGAATAATTTTGACTCTGATACCTCTGGCAACTTTCCAGGCTCTGTTAGTTTTGTACAAAACTCGATCGTTCCATCTCAGCACGGTGTAGCGAATGATGTTCAACCCCATCCGACTTCTTTCCGAAAAACTATGGTTTTATTTAAGCCGAAAGAAGACATCAATAACCAGAGTCAAATCACCGTGACTGCGAAAAAAGAGAACAATGGAATTGTTTATATTGTTTATCAAGGCCTGATGACTACCCCTGATAAATTAACGAAACTCGCAGGACAAACTGATTTCAATGGCGAAATTTCAAAACCCAATGAATTCGATCGAACAATATCTGATAGCCAAACATTAAGCAATTTTGAAAACGATCCGGAAGGCAAATACTTCCAACAGCTATTCAATTCCTATAACTCGATCCACATACGAACCAGTGATGGTAACTGGGCTCGTAATTTTCATTTGCCTGATGGCCAGCAGTTCAACAACAAAATAGTGACTTTTACTTCTAATGCTGGTTATAGCTCAAATATCTTCTACACCAATAACTCGCTAACCATGAATCGAGGTGACGAGTTTACTCTCAAGAACGTTGGTGGTATTTGGTATGCAAACGTGGATGCCGAGTGGAATAAGATAGCTTATAGCGACAAAATCTTTTCGAGCATATTGCCAGCTAATATTATCCAACCGGGTTTACAGCTTTCCTTCAGAAGTGGAACAAAAGAAGGAACAATTACTGACCTGAATATTAGCGCACCTAATGAACTGATTGTTCATACTATCGATCTGGGAATGTTAACTCCACCAAGAGATAAATTTAGCTTTCAAAAAGATCCAGAATTGCATCGCCAATACTTCCATCAACTTCCTATTAGCCGTTTGACGGTTTCTGAATACGAACCCCAACATTTCACGAAAGTCATGTTACCAGATGGTCGCCTTCTCACCGATTTCGATCCGAGTCAAGGAGGAGTCCATGACGGAACAATGAGACAACAAATCGCCAAAGTTCTCGTCTCCCACGGTATTAATAATGCCAATTATGGGATCAACTCTTCAGGTGGAATTGGCGAGAATTGGCATCCTTTCTCCTCCGTACAACTTACCGCACACAACGCAGTAGGCAAATACGCTAATGGCGTACAAGTGCATGGGCTGTCTGGTGGCAATGGAATGGTCACACTACAAGACTCTATTGGTAATGAATTCAGCCATGAGTTTGGACACAACTTTGGTTTGGGTCATTATCCCGGAGGCTTCAACGGGGCAATAAACAGACCTGCAAATCAAGTTAACTCTACATGGGGTTGGGATGCCGATCGCAACTTTTTTATCCCTAACTTTGAGCGGCCCGTCACCAATCAAGAACAGTGTTATGAAAGCCAATGCGTTCCTCCATTCGCAGGACGACGCTTTGGTGCAGGAGCCATGTCTGGTGGTGCCCCACTCTCCCTGGCGCAAAATGGCTACACCCTTCACACGCCCTATGAGCTAAACAGTATCCAAAACTTCTTCGAGAGTAAAGCCGTCTTCAGCCCTGATTCACCAACAGGCTTTACCAAGTGGGACGCAAGTTCAAAACAAATGGTTTCATGGAAAAACATGGTTAAAAATGACCTGATGGCAGCTAATAGCAACCAAGTTGAGCAAAAACCGTATAAGCAAGGTATCCCTGTCGCAACGATAGTTGGTTATTACGACCCGAATCAGCAGCTATCAAGTTATCTCTACCCGGCTTTACATGGATCGTTTGGAGCAGTTTATGAAGACAATTTTTCGGACTCGACCTGTCAACTCAATGTCTTTACCCGAAATGCTGGCACTAAAACCTTTAATTTATATGCGAGGCGACTCGATGGGGGCTACATGAATAAGATTCATGTCAATATTGAGGAAGCTCTGAAGCCTTACCGTGCTAATGTTTCTTGTAATGGTAACTTTTTGACCTCTATTGAATTAAATGAACCTCAGCGAGAATTGAACACTAGCGTAATTTCTGCTAAGTAAGAAACGCAAGGTTGTCTCGTCGCGCGTGCTAACACCATAAACCAGAAAGTCAAACTGTGATTTTGGTTAAAGCATAATCGTTAGCTTGCAGGGTGCGATCGCTTGATCGCACCTTTTTAGCTTTTAGTTCCAATGCGCTTTTAGGCAAGACGGCGATCGCGCGATCGCGAACTCCACAGCCCATCTCAAAAAATCCATTGGAATGTGAATGTATAAGTACTCTTGTCTTTAATTCAACTCAAATATAAACTCTGAGTTGTTGAAATAATGCGAACTTAATAAAATTTAATATGTAAATGGCTAGTTTAATATGTATTATGTAATTTGAGTATTAGTGATCTTACTATTCACTCTGTTTTTTTGAGTCACCTCTTAAATATTGACTTGGATGGGGTATTGATATCCGAAAAAATCCTTACAATCGTAACGTGACAATTTCTGAATCATCTGGTTTCTGTTATCCAGAAGATATTCTTTTAGTAGGAGAAGAACTGTTTTGAAACGCTTAATTTCTGTTTTCTTTGTTTTTGTAATGCTGATTGTTGCGGCAGCAACTCCAACACCAGAAGCTGCAAGCGCCAATCCGATAGCTACTGCAAATCCTGCAAGTGATGTGAGTTCCGCGTCAACACGGATGAATCCTCTAACCACCAAGCTCGGGCAAATTACCCATTCCTCACTCCCAAAAAACCCGGCTAAAACCCCTCAAACTGGTAGTCTCACTCTCGGCGCACCAAACATTCTATACTCAATTCCCAACAAACCGACATCAGGGTTTGATGCGATTAAATTCTCCATGCGACCCATGACTGAAAAGTCAAATAATCAAAACCGTCTAGCCTATTACTGGGCTTACCAGGATAATTTGGTTTCAGCGAATAACAACGCCTTCTACTTTGGGTTGCAGCGTGAAGGTGAGTATGGAAAAACTGCTCTCTTTAGTGTTTTTGGCAATGGGACTTCTTCCGCTTCTGGCGATCAGTACTGTCAAGCAGGTGCTGATTCTGGTTTGGGAACAAACTGCCATATTCCCTACTCTTGGTCCGTTAATCATGATTACGACTTTATGGTGACTCTGCATGACTTAAACTCGACCCACGCCACCTGGGAAGGTTCCATTTATGACCACAGCACCCAGCAGACACAATCTATTGGTAAGATTACCGTCGCATTGAACTCAAACCAAGAAGCGGCGATCGCATCTTCGTCTCCAGTCGCCTTCGATGAATACTTCGACTGGTCGGAACACTCTGCTGACCAGAGACCACTGTCAACTATCTTATATTTCACGCCAACAGGTTACTACCAAGGTCAAGCCTATCCGGGCAAAGTTTCAAGACTTAGCTTCGGCAATCAAGACAATAATGCTGTAACTCACTTCTACTCTGACCTTAAGCAGTACGTTTACATTACTCAAGGCAACTGATAGTCAACGATAATCCAATTTGGTAGGGTGCGTTCGTTTGAACGCACCTTTTTGGCCTTCGCTTGATTAAAAATCTCTAGTCTAGCGATCGCGGACTAGAATTGAAAGTTTATGGTAGGATGGGAGACTTATGAGTTTTTTTTGAGTTAACCCATACCCATCGCGAAATTATGACCATAACCCAAGAACGCAAACAACAAATATTTTCGGATTACCAAGTCCACGAAACCGATACAGGCTCCTCAGACGTGCAAGTAGCCGTACTGACTGCCAGAATTGAAGGGCTAACCCAACATTTAAAGCAAAACAAAAAAGATCATTCCTCTCGTCGGGGGCTACTCAAGCTGATTGGTCGTCGCAGAAGACTGCTTTCCTACATCCAAAAAAATGATTACGAACACTACCAACAATTAATCCGCCGTTTGGGTATCCGCCGTTAAACCATCCCCGAAAAACTCATGCCTTCAGAATCCGATCGCCAACCCCTCCCCTTTGAACCGCGTCAAAAGAGCAAGAAAAAGAAAAAAGCCCCAGTTACATCCCCCAACCCTGAATCAGTATCGGGGAAAAAAGTAGAGAAAAAATCAGAGAAAAAATCAACTTATCGGCGCGATCGCAAGTTTAACTCCAAGACTAACTCCACCGTCATCCCCGATGCAGTTAGCAAACGCATGATCCGGCGTATGGCTCTGATATCCGGCATTCCGACGGGATTGGGAATCTCCAGTTTTTTCATTTTTTATCTCGTAGTCAGTCAAGGATGGGCGGATATTGCCCCCTCGTTTGTCTTTTTTGCAACCTTAGCTTTATTCGGTTTAGGCTTTGTGGGTTTGAGTTACGGTGTTCTCTCCACCTCCTGGGAGGAAGATCGTGCAGGAGGTTGGTTGGGCTGGGAGGAATTCACGCTGAATCTTGCCAGACTGATCCAAGGTTGGCGTACAGCCAAACAAGCCGCTAAAGAAGCTAAAGAAAACTAACGATTTTGGGTTGGGGTTTCCCCGACCCTCTAAAATTGCTCCTAATGGGACTAACAGTAAATAGCGTTTTATACGAAGGGGATATTGCAAAATGATTGTTGTCATGAAAGTTGGCTCTCCAGAAGCCGAAGTGACTCGTTTGTGTCAAGAATTTACAGAATGGGGACTAAACCCCGAAAAAATTGTCGGACGGCATAAAGTTATCGTGGGGCTCGTAGGAGATACTGCCAGTCTCGACGAACGCCAGATCGAGGAAAAAAGTCCTTGGATTGAATCTGTGCTGCGGGTAGAACGTCCTTATAAGCGTGCCAGTCGCGAGTTTCGCCACGGACAGCCCAGCGAAATTGCCGTCAGCACTCCCGAAGGGAATGTGCTTTTTGGGGAACACCATCCCATTGTTGTTGTCGCGGGTCCTTGTTCCGTAGAAAACGAAGAGATGATCGTGGAAACAGCACTACGAGTCAAAAAGGCGGGGGCTAAATTTTTGCGCGGTGGTGCGTACAAACCCAGGACTTCTCCTTATGCCTTCCAAGGTCACGGCGAAAGTGCTTTAGGTTTATTGGCAACTGCGCGGGAGGCTTCTGGCTTGGGTATTATTACCGAAGTCATGGATACTGCCGATGTAGAAAAAATTGCTAATGTTGCCGATGTTTTGCAAGTCGGGGCGAGAAATATGCAGAATTTTGCCCTTCTGAAAAAAGTTGGCGCTCAAGATAAGCCCGTACTACTCAAGCGAGGAATGTCGGCGACAATTGATGAGTGGTTGATGGCTGCTGAATATATTCTCGCGGCGGGTAATCCTAATGTTATCCTTTGCGAACGAGGTTTGCGGACATTCGATCGCTCTTATACCCGCAATACTTTAGATATTGCTGTAGTACCCGTTCTGCGCTTATTGACCCACTTACCGATTATGCTTGACCCCAGCCACGGGACAGGGAAATGGGAATATGTTCCTGCGATGGCGAAGGCTGCGATCGCGGCAGGAACAGACTCGTTAATGATCGAGGTACATCCTAACCCTGCGAAGGCTCTATCTGATGGTCCTCAGTCTTTAACTCCCGATCGCTTTGACAATTTGATGAAAGAGTTATCGGTGATTGGTAAAGCGGTAGAACGCTGGCCGGAACCTGCCTTGGCCATGGTTTAATCCCTTAAAATTTGCTTGTAAAATCCTCCCAATTGGGGGGATTTTTCGTGTTTTATCTTAACAAAAAATGCGTTCTTCTTCCGGTTGGTAGATATAATCATAATCAAAAGGAACGGGACGAATATTGCGAACGATGGAAAAGCCCAAATTACTAACGGTATCGGTGGTAAACGTGACCATCACTAACTCAATAGTTTTGCGATCGGAAAGATTGGGTTTTTGCACAAAATAACTGCGTTGAGCAAAAAAGAGATTAGAATCTTTCGGATTAACAATTCCATTCAATCTATGGGCATATTGAATGGGTTTGATATAAGCATTAAAAAATTCTTCTTGATTGTGTTGCAGTGAATAAAATCGTTCTTGTTGCAACCAACTCATTTTAAAGATTAATTTAATCAATTCAAATCCTAAAATATAGTTGAGAACGTAATTCTTTTCCTCTGGACTGGTGACGAGACGCAATGCGGACTCTAAATATTTTGCAGGTTCTCGGCGAACATCTTGGGCAGAATGAATATAAAATTGTTTAATATTTTTTCTAAGAACTTGTGGATTGAGTTCTGTATCGATATGAAAACTTTTAAAATGATTTTTGATTTTAGTTTGCGTTTCATAATCTTGAATAATTTTCGCAATCAGTCCATCTGCTGTATATTGATCCAAAAATTGTGCTTGGGTTTCTGGAGGTGCAGCACAAAGAAGATGACAAATTGAGAGTAAATAGCGTCGTTCTTTCCAGTGTAGTTTTTCCGCCCATGTTTTCGCCTCTGGAGGAAGTTTGTCTAGCATAATATCACCCCGATCGCTCAAATATTACTATTAAGTTGTTTTGCCACGCAGTTGGTCTAATTTTGCCCGTACCGCTTGAATATCTTGCCACATTAACCATTTTGGTTGTCCTTTTTCTCGAGAGGAATTGCGTAACAAGTAGGCGGGATGTAAAATTGCCATACACTGCCTTGATTCCCATTCTAGCCATTCTCCTCGAATTTTCGTAATACCTTGTTTTTTCCCAGTCAAGCCTTGATAAGCAGTTCCTCCGGTAAATAAGATAATTTTGGGATCGACGAGGCGAATTTGTTCTAATAAATAGGGTTTACAAGCAATAATTTCATTGGGGTTGGGTTTTCTATTTCGGGGAGGACGACAATTGTGAACGACTCCTGCGGGGGTGACAAAATTGGCGGTTTCTTCGACATCGATACAATAAACATTAGTGGGGTTTTCTGGGGGAAGGATAGGTTGTTTAATCGCAGTTTTCCAGTCAGTTTTATTCCCAACGATAGAAGTCATTAAGGAGGAAGAGAGTACGGGAATGCGATCGCAAAATGCAGTTTCTAAATTCTGCATTTGTTGGGATATTCCAGTCGGAATTCCCGTTGCAACCAGATCCCTTGGCTGCAATTCTTCGACGGGAATCCAACCCCGACGGGTTAAAATAGGATGATCTCCTGTTGCTGTATAACCTAGGTTACTATCTTTGTAAGTAACTCTATAGAGGGGTCTTCCCCCCAAGGGAGAACGATACCAACCTGTTATTTTGTGCCAAGTTAATTGGCGATCGGGGGTTAAACTTAAGACTTCTCCAGACCAGCGATTATCGACTATCCAACCAATGCTTTTATAACCTTGTTGAGTTAAAATAGGCGTATCTTTAGTGACGCACTTTACCATGTTAGCGATATAAACATCTTGCTGAGAATCTAATTTAACGGAAGCCAGAATTTTCTCTAATAATTGACCCGATTTTCCCACAAAGGGTAATCCTTGTTCGTCTTCATGCTGTCCGGGACCTTCACCAACGATCATAATATCTGCATTGAGGTTTCCTCGTCCAATCACTGCATTGATGCGTGTTTGTCCTAATTCGCAACGATCGCATTGCTGACAGTGAATGGCCAATTCGTCCATATTTTGGTAAGTTTGAGGAGGAATGGGGATATTAGCATCGAAGGGAATGCGTTCGCGATCGATTTGTACGGGGTTGGGTTGGGGATCGGGATCGCCAAATAAATTCAGTTGTTTCTCACCAGTCATTTTTAATCAGTTGTTATCGCTAAAATGTTCGTAAACTGATATTAACCTATCGATCGCCTCCTCTCCATTGGATATAGCTGGGCGATCGCGTTGATTTTGCTGCATTTTTCGCTAAACTTTTAAAGGCGATCGTTTTGCCATTCTTTATCACTCATCACCATGAACGAACAATATATCGCCCTCAGTCTCTCTATCAATAATTCCCGCGATCGCGATTATATTGTCCAAACGGGAATGGGCTATGATGGCGTGGTATTATTAGAATTGCCGAATAATAAGACTTGTACGGGGTCTTTATTGTGGAGTGGAAAGCATATACTTACGGCAGCAAATTGCTTTCAAGATCATAATTTTCAGCCAGATCCAACAACGGTAACAGTTATTTTTAAATTAACGCTTGGAACAGCACGGCTTGAAGCGAAAGAAGTCTTCATTCATCCTCAATGGAATAATAGCACAAATAATGATAATGATAATGATATTGCTATTATTGAACTCAAAGATGTAGCCCCGACTACAGCAGAACGTTATAGTATTTATCGCCGTTCTGATGAAGTTGGACAGATTTTTACTCGCGTAGGATATGGTAGAAAAGGAACGGGAGTACAGGGAGAAATAAGCGGCGATCGCACTCACCAAAAACGCTTTGGAGGCAATCGTTATGATGTGTTAAGAGAAGAGTTAGTGCAACCAGAATTAAATACTAGAATTGGGTCTGATAAGCAGTTAGTGGATGATTTTGATGGTGGTTTGCATGATGCGCTGGAGGAAGCATTAGTGCAACCAGAATTAAATACTGGAATTGAGTCTGGAAAACAGTTAGTTTATGATTTTGATAGCGGTTTACGTCGTAATGATGCTTTAGGCAAAGAATACAGTCTTCACGGTTTAGGAATCATGGGCTATGATACGGGAACAAGTGTAGGATTATTGGGAGATTTGAGTTTAGAAACTGGACGAATTTACGAAGCGGGATCGACTTCTGGAGATGAGGGAAGTCCAGCATTTATTGACGGACAAATTGCGGGTATTGCTTCGAGTGGTAGGCGATCGACGCTTCCAGAAGTTGATATTACTCCGAATAAAGATAGCAGTTTTGGGGAAATATTTTTCGATACGCGAGTTTCTGCTTATGCTGATTTTATTGATGAGAAAGTTAATCAACCCAATGAGGATGTATTTTTATTACAAACAGGTTTGGGGTTAGTTTTATTGGGTTTGATGGTGGGGGCGATCGCAACAAGAATTTTTAGAAAATAATTCTGTGTTCAGTTCTAATTAGTCCTCATTCTCAATGTTGCGATCGAGAATATCCTCAATTGTGTTGTTAAGTTGAGAAGTTTCTAGAATATATTTGATAACACTTAAAGAAAATAACACAGTAAGACTAATGAAAATAATGAGTGCTTGTTGAATTCCTTCTGAGATATCAGCCCAAATTAAAATAGCAAAGAAGCAGAAAATTAAGGTAAAAAGATAAGCAAGAACACTGATATTTTTAGAAATTTTTCCCAAGAGTTTAGAAATTTCAGGAATTGAATATTTTAGCGGTTTAAGACTACCAATAATAATCAAAACTAAGCCAGGCTGTTGAAGTTTAAGAAATACCATTGAAACACCCAGTGAGAAAAGCAAACCACTAAAAACAGTTAAGCGAATTTCATCAAAAATCTTTAATCTACGCTCTTGTAAATTGTTTTTCTCTTGTTCAATATTTTGTATTCTTCGTTCTTTCTGAATCTCAAGCTGTTCTCTCGCTTGTAACCATTGTTCTACTTCTTCAGGTGTTTGTGCTTCTTTAATACGTTGAACAATATTTTCATCAATAGCATTATTTGTTGGATCTGTCAAGGAAACTAAATCAAAATTAGTTTTTTGGTCTTTAATTAGCGGATCGTGCGATCGCGCTGAATCTTGCTTTTCGGGTTTCTCATTCATCTTTATCGCGTTTCTAAGTTCGATTTTACAACTACTCTCGTGCTATTTTACTCTATCATATCAAATCTTCTTGAAAGCTGAGATTCTGCTAAAATTGAGTAACGAGAAAGCATGAATTGGAGAATGATAATGATCCAAACACCGATCCAAACAATAACGCTAGAGGAGTTTCTCAAACTACCAGAAACGAAACCTGCTAGGGAATATATTGAAGGTCAAATTATCCAAAAACCCATGCCTCAAGGACATCATAGCACGATTCAAGTTGAACTAACAGAAACGATTAATGCTATTGTCAAAAAACAACGAATTGCCCGTGCTTATACTGAACTTCGTTGTGTTTTTGGAGGACGGGCAATTGTTCCAGATGTTACGGTGTTCGCATGGGAGAGAATTCCTGTTGATGAAAATGGAAATGTTGCGAATGTTTTTAATATTGTACCAGATTGGATCGTTGAAATCCTCTCACCCGAACAAAGTCCAATTAAAGTTATCGGAAAAATTTTGTATGCCCTCAATCATGGTAGTAAAATGGGATGGTTAATCGATCCAGAAACAAGATCGATTTTGGTTTATCTCCCTCAACAACAATCTCAACTCTTAGAATCAGAAAACTCAATTCTTCCTGTTCCAGATATAGTCAAAGATTTACAATTAACTGTTGGAGATATATTTGCATGGTTGAAACATCAATAACTTTGCTACAATTATTTTTGCGTTATTTTAATTCATCATGTCAAATCCTCTCGAAATTGGACAACTCGCACCTTCGTTTTCTGCCTGCGATCGCCATGAACAATCATTTACTTTAGAGGACTTTTCCAAAAGTTGGTTAGTTCTCTATTTTTACCCCAAAGATAACACTCCTGGCTGTACCACAGAAGCCAAAGAATTTAGCGAATATTTACCAGAATTTGAGGCATTGGGTGCTAAAATTGTGGGCATGAGTCCGGACTTGGAAAAAACTCACGGACGCTTTATTGATAAACACGATCTCAAAATTACTTTGTTGTGCGATCGCGACCATAAAATTGCTGAAAGTTATGGAGTTTGGGGTTTAAAGAAATTTATGGGTAAAGAATATATGGGCATTATTCGCTCAACTTTTCTCATTTCTCCAGACCAAAATATCGCACATATCTGGAAAAAAGTTAGAGTGAAAGGTCATGTTTACAATGTGCTGGAAAAAATAAAAGAATTAAGCACATAGTATCTTATAAAACAAGTAATTGGGTGAACCATGTCCACCCAACTAAACCTATGCTAAAACAAAATCAACCTCATCAGTTCCATCCGTGGTACTTTGACCAGAAGTAATAAGATCGCCATTCACTTCAACAGCAAAAGGTGTATCTTCTAGGCTGATATTGTAATCCGTCGTATCGAGAGTATAGCCAACACTGGCAACCATTTTACGACCTGCATCAGTATACAGAAAAGCCATCATTTGCTTCTTGTTTTTCTGGGTATCATCTGCCCAAATTACCATATACTGTTTGCCTTGATATTCAAAAACTTTTGGGGCGCGATCGGGAACATAACGACCAGAATCGCCAAAACTCTTATCCAAAAATGTTTGCACAGAACTGGATTTTACCGCAGCGTAGGCAACTTCTGCCGTAGAAGAGGGTTCTGCATCATCGTCCACAGGTTCGAGGATATCTGGTGCATCTTCGCTAACTGCTTCCTCTTTTTTACCTCGCTTTTTGAAAAAATCCACCGCGAGTTTTGTGCCGATCGCCCCAGCCGTTGCTACTCCTGCAACTTTTAAAATATTCCGTAGTTTGCTCATTTTGCTCCGATTTTAATTCACTACCGTTATCCTGTCCCGACAAATCACCGATCGCGAAAATTTTAAGATTTCCTTCATCTAAAGTTTAAATCTCCAGAACGCGGTAAACTGTCTAAATCTGCACATTGATGCAGGATTTTTTTGCATTGTTATTCGCTTATGTCAGATTTTTTATTTGAACTTGGTACTGAAGAATTACCCGCCGATTTTGTCGCCAGTGCGATCGCCCAATGGAAAGAGAATATCCCCAAAACCTTAGAAGAGGAGTTTTTAACCCCCAATAGTTTAGAAGTTTACGCGACACCGCGCCGCTTGGCCGTTCTTTTACAAGGTCTTCCAGAACAGCAAGCCGATCGCGAAGAAGAGATTAAAGGTCCCCCAGCTAAAGTTGCTTTTAAGGAGGGAAAACCCACCAAAGCATTAGCAGGATTTGCCCGCAAGCAAGGGATAGAATTGGAGGCGATCGAATTACGAGAAACGCCAAAGGGAGAGTTTGTTTTCATTAAAAAACAAATTCCTGGACGAGATGCTAAAGATATTTTAAGAGAACTCATTCCTCAATGGATTGGTAGTTTGGAAGGACGCAGATTTATGCGTTGGGGGGATGGAGATTTACGTTTTCCTCGCCCTTTACGCTGGTTGGTTGCTTTATGGAACAAGGAGATTTTATCGGTTGAATTGGTTAATGGTTCGACCACTTTAAACAGCGATCGCACTTCTCGAGGACATCGAATTTTACACCCAGAATCGGTTTCCATTCCTCAAGCTACAGATTATAGACAATGTTTGCAAAAGGCTTTTGTTGAAGTTAATTCTAACACGCGCAGGGTATTGATTCAAGAACAAATTGCCGCGATCGCAAAATCCGTCGATGGCTATGCAGAAGTGACTTCAGATTTACTAGATGAAGTTGTCGATCTTGTTGAATATCCCAATGCTGTTTTAGGAAGATTCGATGAGGAATTTCTCGAACTTCCTCCTGAAGTAATAAAAACAGTGATGGTTACGCATCAGCGTTATTTTCCCATCAAAAAGACGGAGGAGGAAAATAGCGAACTCTTTGCCAATTTTATTACTATTTCTAACGGCGATCCCCAAAAAGCAGAGATTATTGCGACAGGAAATGGTAAGGTTATTCGAGCAAGATTGGCAGATGCTCAATTCTTCTATAAATCTGATTGTGATGAACCGTTAGAGACTTTTTTACCGCAACTGGAAACTGTTACTTTTCAAGCAGATTTAGGGTCGATGCGAGATAAGGTCGATCGCCTAATTGAAGTCGCAGAAGAAATCAGCAAACAGTTAAATCTCGGCGAGAAACAAGCCGAAACAATTGAGCGATCGGCGCTTTTGTGCAAAGCCGATCTAATGACACAAATGATTTATGAGTTTCCCGAATTACAGGGAATTATGGGGCAAAAATATGCACGAGTGAGTCACGAATCTGAAGAAGTCGCTACGGCAATTTTTGAGCATTATTTACCTCGAAATATCGGCGATATAATGCCGGAAAGTTTAGCGGGTCAAGTGGTGGGAATTGCCGATCGCCTCGATACTTTGGTTAGTATTTTTGGGTTGGGAAAGATTCCTACTGGGTCTTCCGATCCCTTCGCTTTGCGTCGCGGGGGGAACTCAATTGTTAATATTATTTGGCACGGGAACTTAAATATTAACTTGGCAGATCTCGTCGCTCAATTCTCTCAAGATTTTGTGGAAAATCATGGCGATCGCCAATCTCCCAATGATGCTTTAGAAGAGTTCTTTCTGCAACGCATTCGCACCCTACTACAAGAGGAGAAAAAGATTGATTACGATCTTGTTAATGCTGTCTTGGGAGAAGGCGATCGCGAATATACAGAACGTGCTTTACAAGATTTACTCGATGTCCGCGATCGCGCCCTATTCCTGCAAGAAATCCGCGCTAATAAAGTCCTCGATACCATTTACGAAACCGTTAATCGATCGGCACGTCTTGCGGTTAAGGGAGACTTGGATACGCAACAGTTAGACCCCACTTCTGTTGTCGATCCCAAACTGTTCGAGAAAGCCTCAGAACAAGCCTTTTATGATAGTTTGATATCTTTAGTCCCGCAAACCGAAACAGCGCGATTAGAGCGCAATTATCAATCATTGGTAGATGGTTTGGCAAGGATTACTCCTGTCGTGAGTACCTTCTTTGATGGAGAGGAAAGCGTATTGATTATGGCAGAAGATGCAAACATCCAAAAAAATCGCCTCAATCTCTTAGGACTTTTACGCAATCATGCCCGCGTTCTAGCAGATTTTGGCGCAATTGTAAAGAGTTAATCGGTAATGAGTCACCAAAAACAACCAATCACAAACATGAAAGCACATATTATTGGACTGGGGCGATCGGGGATAGCTGCTGCACATTTATTAAAGCAACAAGGATGGGAGGTTGAGTTAGGCGATCGCGGTACTTCTCCGGATTTACAATCTTTACAAGAAACCCTAGAAAAGGAAGGAATAACTGTTAAATTGGGCTATACTTTAACTCTCGATCATCCTCCCGATCTGATTGTCGTTAGTCCTGGGGTTCCTTGGGATACTCCTATGTTAGTTGAGGCCAGAGAAAAGGCGATCGATACCATTGGCGAAATGGAACTCGCTTGGCGGTTTTTAAAAACTTCTCCTTGGGTCGGAATTACTGGAACAAATGGCAAAACAACCACAACTGCTTTGATTGCAGCTATCTTTAAAGAAGCGGGATTAAATGCCCCTGCTTGTGGTAATATTGGCCGTGCTGCTTGTGAATTAGGATTAAAGGAGAAACAAACCTTAAACCCCAATGCTTACGATTGGATTATTGCGGAAATTAGCAGTTATCAAATCGAATCTTCGCGAGAAATTGCCCCTAAAATTGGTATTTGGACAACTTTTACTCCCGATCATTTAGCGCGTCACTATACCCTAGATAATTACTATCAAATTAAAGCCTCGCTTTTAAATCGTTCTCAACAACAAATTTTTAATGGCGACGATCCTTACTTGCGAAATGTGGGACTTGAAGACTGGAAAAATGCCTATTGGACGAGTGTTTTAGGAAAAGAAAAATTATTATGCGATCGCGATCGCGGTATTTATATTGAAGAAGGTTGGATCGTTGCGTTTCAAGAGCAAATTGCTCCCATAAACTCCTTGAAAATGTTAGGAGATCATAACTTACAAAATCTCTTACTCGCCGTCGGTGCCGCACGTTTAGCAGGTATTGAAAAGGAGGCGATCGCCACAGCAATTGCTCAATTTCCCGGTGTTTCTCATCGTCTCGAATCGATTTGCACTCATGCTAATGTGACTTTTATTAATGATAGCAAAGCAACCAATTATGATGCGGCGGAAGTGGGTTTAAATGCTGTTCCTGATGAAACTATTTTAATTGCTGGAGGAGAAGCAAAAACAGGAGATGATACTGCATGGATCGAAGCGATTAAACGCAAAGCAAAAGCTGTTTTATTGATTGGAGATGCAGCATCTATTTTTAGTCAGCGCTTGCAAGAAAATAACTACGAAGCAGGGGAGATTGTGGAAACTATGGATAAGGCAGTAATGCGAGGATTTGAGTTAGCAAAACAGCACAATATTTCTACAGTATTACTCTCTCCTGCTTGTGCAAGTTTTGACCAATATCAAAGTTTTGAACATCGGGGAGATCATTTTCGAGAACTATGTTTGGCAATGCAAAGCGATCGCGCTAATATAGTAAAATTAAATATAATCTAAATTGAATTGCTCAGAGAATTACTCATAGTGCGTCCACATTCTAATGATTTTTATTGTCTGTTCTGATTCTAATATTTGATAAATTAAGCGATGTTGAATATTAATCCTTCTAGAATAGTATCCTTGTAAATCGCCAGTTAGTTTTTCATAAGTTGGATAGGGGTCATAGGGATTTTTCTTGATTACATCAAGGAGCTTATTCACTTGCTTACCGAGTCCCGATGATGCAATTTTTTTAGCATCTTTGACTGCCTGTTTAGTAAACAATAATTGCCACTCATCCATTTAAAATCCCCCTAACTATTGATTCCTCAACACAATCCTTTAATGAAGTATTTCCGCCTTGTTTTATTGATTTAGTCATTTCGGGAATAGATTGCAAGTAAAGTGTTTCTTGGAGAGCATTCCAATCTTTTTCAGAAATCAAAATAGCATTTCCTTTTTCTCCTTTTAATAAAATTGGTCGATCGCTTTCAACAGCGCGATCGACTAATTCATCAATTTTTTTTGTATCTTCATTAACTGCGATTGTTTCCATTTTGCCTTATGATTGTATTCGTATTTGAACCAGTCACTTCCAGTATAGCAGCTAAAGGAAATTAAGTCGTCACGTTAACCGCAGACCAAATTCCCCCTCTCAGTTTGGAAAATTGTGAAGAATAAAGGCTATTTTCAGAGAAGAAATTCTAAACTAATTCCGACGCGACTATCTTTTTCACCTCGAGAATTTTGCTTTTGTAGGTCAGTAGAAAGACGAAATTGAGGTGTTAGTGCATAGCCAATTGATAAGGTTGTAATTCCCACTTCTTCACTGCTACCGGGAGAAACAAAAGTTTGCGATAAAGAAATATCTCCCGCGCCTCGACTTGATGCTAAAATTGCTTTAACGCCGATATTAAGGCCATCGGTCTGAAAATTATTAGTAGTAATGTTGCGATAACCAACAACGGGAGCAATATTAAAAGCACTACCTAAAGGTAGAATATAATAGCGAAAATCTCCTCCCCATGTTTCGCGATCGCCGGAAAAAGTCCCTTGATATTCTCCACTTACAGTTAAACCTGTTTCCCCTAAAAACACATCTTCTATGCCAATATTCCAGCCTCCTTGATGATTTGTAGAAGGAAAGTGAGAATACCCCAAACGAATTCGAGAACGAAAAACTGGATCGTTACGAATCTCTTCTAAAACGTCGGGAATTTCTTCTAACCAACGCTGTAAAACGGGACTTTCTTCGATAATTTGTGGGTCTAAATCTAAATTTTCTGCTGTAGGAATTGTGGTCTGATTCTGCTGTGAAATTAACTCGCGATCGCCTCTCTCTTCTAATCCTGTAATGGTCACTTCGGTTTCGGGAAAACTCATATTTGTTACCGTTGGCGCGATCGCGGTAATATCTATTGTGGTACTTGTTGATAAATTTGCGACGGAAGTGGTTACAATGGGAGGAAGTTCGCCCCTTGCTGACTCGCTAACCAGTGCATGACCGCTCAAAAGTCCTATACTGAGGGAAGTTGCTTTCAAGAGATGGGAGGGGTTTATAGTTGGCATGAAGGAACAAATAAGCGATAGAAACTCTTAGTATAGCCAGATCCGCCAGGGATTGAAATCCCTGTCTCATACAAAAAATCCATTGAAATGGATTAGGATTATTGCGATAGTACTTGCCCACAAAAAATCCTTGACAGACCACCAGTATAGCGCATGAAAAAATACTCTCTTCTCATTCGATTTTTGGCTTTAACCGTTGTGGCGATCGCAGGGGGATGTAGTTGTGCGAGTATTGCCTCAGATGATTCTCTCATTTCGATGTTTGATTCGTCTACAACTGAGTGTAATCTTCCCACTAATTTTTTGACATTTGCGGGGGGTGGATCGCCGCGCAATAATGAAATTGCCCTCGAGAAAAATGCCCTCTATTTTCAACGTACTTTGCAAGAATTAGGACAGAATGTATCTGAAGCAAATATCTTTTTTGCGAATGGGAATAGTGGTGAAGCAACAGTACGTTATATTGATGAACAAGGACGACAGCAGTTTAAAGTTCCTCAGATTCCTCATTTACGCGGGGCTTCAACATTAGGTAATTTTCAATACTGGATGCAGCAAGAAGGCGATCGCGCTAATAAACAGCCACTTTTCTTTTATTTTACAGGTCACGGTCTTCCCGATGAAATTCTCCTTTGGGGAGGATATAATCTCACCTTAAAAAACTTTTCTCAGCAACTCGATCTCCTCCCAGTTAATACTCCGGTAACGACGGTTATGGCACAATGTTTTGCGGGGTCTTTTGCGGATTTTATCTATCAAGATGGCGATCGCACTAAACCGCTTTCTCCTCAAACTCGATGCGGTTTTTTTGCTACTATTCGGACTCGTCCTTCCGTAGGTTGTACTCCAGAGGTAGATGAGTCGGATTATAAAGATTATAGTTCCAGTTTCTTTGCGGGTTTAAGCGGGCGATCGCGCACGGGAGAACTCGTTCCTTCTGCGGATTATAATCAAGATGGGATCGTTTCTTATAATGAAGCCCACGCCTTTTCTAAGGTAGATATGCAAACAATGGATATGCCTATTTCTACCCTAGAAACATGGCTACAAGAACAGATGACAACGAGGGAACAATCGCAAGTTTTAGGCCAAACTATTGAAAATACTCTCATAACAGCACGTCCAGAACAAGCCTATGTAATTCAGACAATTTCCCAACGTTTTAATTTTGATCTCCAACAGTCTTATCGTAAAAATATCCGCCGCGTTCCTCAATCTTTACGGGACAGTGATGAAATAACAATAGCATATTTAATGCGCTTACGCATGGAATTACTCAATATTGCTCAAGAAAAAAAAGTGCGAGAAAGTGACAATGAAACGGCGATCGCAATTCTCGATCGCCTACTTCATTGCGAACAAAGTTCCTGGTAAATAGTCATGCGTAATTGATAATATGTCTTTATTGTTGGGTCTTTACCTGAAACTGGTTAGTGGTGTATTAGTGGGCTGGATTTTAGGGAAAATATTACCGCCAAAAGTGCCTAAAGCGATCGGTGTTTTCTTATTTTGGATTGGTGTTCCTTTGAGTATGATAATCTTTTTACGTGGTGCAGATTTATCGGGAGGAATTTGGCTTTCTCCTTTGTTAGCTTGGCTGGCAATTATATCTGGTGCAATTTTAGCACGAGGCTGGATTTACTTTCAAACTCCAGACTGGAATCTAGGGACCCAAGGAAGTTTTATTTTTGCTTCTATGTTTGGTAATACAGGTTATCTCGGTTATCCGATTATACTTGCATTAACCGGGGAAAAATATTTTGCTTGGGCAATATTTTACGACCTTTTTGGTACAACATTAGGTGCCTATGGTTTGGGGGGAATCTTTGCTAACTTTTTTAGCGAACATCGCGTTAAAACAACCTTTAAAGACTTGCTTTTGTCTGCGATCGCGAAACCGATTTGGTGGGCATTTGCTTTTAGTTTATGGTTTCGTCAAATTGCACTTTCTCCACCTGTAGAAATGACTTTAGTGCGAGTAGGTTGGTGTATTATTGGCCTCTCTTTAATCTTAATTGGAATGCGTTTAAGCCAACTCAAAGCATGGCAAAAATGGCGATCGGTTTCGGCAGGTTTAATCGTAAAAATGCTCTGTGTTCCCCTTCTTTTTGGCTTTATATTAGGACTATGGGGTGTTTCCGACAGTTTACAACTCGTTCTGGTTTTACAAGTTGCTATGCCTCCAGCTTTTGCAACCTTAGTAGTTGCGGAAACCTACGATTTAGATCGGGAAATTGCGGTTAGTTCGATCGCGATCGGTTCTCTCTCTTTACTGGTAACGTTACCGCTTTGGATTCTTTTATTTGGTAATGGGTAATTAACGATCGATATTAAGTTTTCTTGTGGAGAGATTGTCGCCAAAGATAAACAGGACTAATAATACTACTGCGAAGGAATTCCATTTCACAAGCAGCAACAATATCTTTATCTAAAACCTGACGATTTGTGATATAATAGGTTAAGGCTTTACGAATATCATTGCCCCATCCTAACGGAAAAAACACCAGTTTCTGCCAAGATTTATAACGTAACATCCGAATATGATGTCTAGCTAATCCGGTACTTTTCATTAAGAAGATTAAATAGTCTTTAGTTAGGCGATCGCGGGGAATTTGATGTTCGATTTCCATGTCAGGATTATACCAAATTTCCCAGTTTGCATTTTGAATATAGAGAATTGCTTCGAGGTCTTCACTATTGAGAATAGATTGACCAGAACGACCGCTTAAAAAAGGGCGATCGGGGACATTTTCCAGCCATGCTTTGCGTCGAACCACTAAGCCCGCAGAAGGAGGTAACATTTTCATTTGTGGGTGATAAATATGCGCTTGATTTCCGCGTTCGGTAATGGCAAAAAAGCTGGCTATCCGATGAAAATTTTCTGGGGGTTCAACCTCATAATTACCGTGAATTTGACTGCCATAAGCCCCCGCTTGGGGATGTTCGCAGCCAAAAAGATAGGCAGATTTGAGCCAATTTAAGGCAGGAAGGGTATCATCATCGAGAAAACCTACTAATCTTCCTCTGGCTTCTTTAATGGCTTTAATTCGCGCAAAAGCGGCTCCTTGTTGTGTTTCTAAACAGTAGCGAATGGGTACATTATTAAACCCTGTATTTTCATGGCTTTGTACTACTTCTTTCAGATTATCTGTACTGTTATTATCAATGACTAAAACTTCCCAAGCAATATTTTCCACCTCGATCTGTTTTTTGAGGCGATCGAGAACTGCGGGTAAGCGCGTTGCACCGTTATAGGTGGGAATGGCAACGGTTATATCTAATTCATCAGTATTACTCATGGTTTGAGAAGAATTCAATTTAGCGGGCTTCGGGTATAGCGAGACGGGCACCTAAACCGATGAAAATGGAGCCGGTTAACCAGCGTTGAAACTGCGATCGCCTTTGCAGCCAAGTGCTGGCTGTGCTGGCGATCAGGGCAGTGAGAATGAGACAAAGGGTGGACATGAGGATGAAAATTGCCCCAAGGGTGACGATCTGGAGGCTGATATTGCCGCGATCGCTGTTGATGAATTGGGGGAGAAAAGCGAGAAAAAAGAGGGCAACTTTGGGGTTGAGGACGTTGGAGAGAAAGCCTTGAAAAAAGGTAGTTTTAAGGTTGGCTTTGAGGGTGTTTTTAAGAGTGCTTTTTCTGCTTTTTTCAGTGAGAGTGAGAATACCTAGATAGATAAGATAGGCTGCCCCCACATATTTGACAGCATTGTAGGCGATCGCGGAGGTCATAAGGAGACTGGAGAGGCCGATCGCGGCAGTAAAGATATGAATGAGAATTCCAGCAGAGACACCAAAAGCTGAGACGATGCCGCTTTTTTGCCCTTGTGCGGTACTGCGGGCGATAACATAGAGCATATCGGGTCCAGGGGTGACAACGAGGGCGGCGGCGGCAACTAAAAAGAGAGGTAAGTTCATGTCAATTATCAATGTTAGATTTATTGGGGAATTTAAGGTCTGACCATTTTTGTTCTTGTGGTTCTGGAGATTGAGTGAGTTTTTGGAGTTTCTTTACGTCGGCATTGGCGATCGCTTCTTTGATATCCCTTTGGTGGTAAGCGTTTTGGATAGCTTCTTCCCGCGATCGCGAACTGGTATCGAAGCACTTTTCAAGGTCGCTGAGGATGCCGCTACGACGGGATTTAGTGTAATATTGGCGTTCAATATCGATGAGTCGGGTAGTAAGTTCAAAGTGCATTTCATCTTCGTCGCACAGTTCTTCTAGGATACCCCATTCGTCGGCTCCAAGGAGGCTAGTTTCGGTTGCGGGGGTTTTATTGCGATCGTGGAAAGGTTCTCCGGTCACTTCTTGGTATATTCGGGGTAAGCTATCATCAAATTCGTGTTTGTCCTCAAGCCAGATACGCCGAATTTCGCTCAATTCTTCGGGAGTAATGAGAGTAATATCTCGCATTTCTGGGGGTGCTGTTTGGCGAATTTGGGTTTGTGCTTCTAGAACTCGCTTTAGCCAATATTCCCTCCATTTTTTAGTATAAGGTCCAGGAATAGGTTCTATTTTATCTTTTCCAAAAAGTTCTACTTTTCCATACATACGACGAAAATCGCGGCGTTTGCGATCATTTTTCATATCCAGTTCATTACGAATATCGAGAAGAATTTGCATCCATTCCTTCTCTTCATCATTTTGAATCATTGCCGTCATGGATTTATCTTGACTAACCATTGTACAAACCCAGCAACCAAATCGAGAATTACCACAACTAGGAGTTGATGTATCGATAACTAACGGACATTCATTATCTGCTGTCGCACCTCGATACATAGTAAATAAATCCTTATTGCTATTTCCCCAAGGGTTCTGCCATTGATTTAAATACAACCAAACTTCATCCGTTTCCCAATCTTCAATCGGAGTGTATATTAAGGAATTAAGTAATTTTGAATTGGGACTCAAATAGTTTCTAACTCTTTTTTTTTCATACTTTTCCATAGTAGCTGCACGTTTTGAACTTTCGGCTTTACGAATTCCTAAAACAAGTATTGTTTCACCATTAGTTCTAACCATATCTCTTATAAAACGATTAGCAGGATTGATTTTTAATCGTTCAGTACACCAGCGAAATTGATTGCGAGGGGCAGGATAGCCTTTTCCCATCAGACATACCCAAAAAGTTTCTTTTACATCAGGATGAAGTAAATGAGGCTGAATTGGTATTTCTTGCTCGCGAGCGGTAATTTTTATATTCTGAAGTGATTGGTTAACCCAAATCGAAACAAGAGGATTTTCAACAAGTGTGTCAGTTGATATAACATGAACTGTCTTTGTTCGTTTTGCGGCGGGTAAAGTAGCAAGAGCATACCAAATCAACTGAAGAACACAACTACTATCTTTCCCTCCAGAGAAACCGACAATCCAAGGAATAGAATCTAAACAATATAATTCTTGGATTTCAGTTGTTAGACTTTGTATCCTTTCTACAAATTCTTTAACTGTTCGTTTTTCATTTTGGTTGTTCAGTAAATTCAATTGATTTGTTAGTGTTTTCACTTTAGCTTTCTCCATTAAAATCCGCAAAATAAAGTTGTATTTTCTTAAGACTTACTTTCTTGTGATATTTTTTAAGTTTTTTGAAGCCCTATATTCAAATAGATAGCCATTCATGGTATTATACCTTTACGCCAAATTTATCTACCCAAGAGAGGATATGCCTTATGGCATGGATACATAATCATAATGATGCCGTTCAGCAGCTAGATGACAATATTCTATTATATGATTTAGCTCAAGTTCGTGGTACAAATGCTCTATTAAGTCGTATCCCTGATAACTTAGGCGGTGTATATGCTTGGTATCGTCGTTTTGAACTTCCTAAACAAGCAAGGCACGATCCAATAATTTTTAGCAATGCAATCCTGAATGAAGTATATAAACCACACTTTGGATCAAGAGATGCCCATATTCCTCCCTGTACTAAATTGACTATGTGTGCTGAAACTCGATTTTCTAAACAACAAACATTAGAACAATTATCCTACAGCAATGCCTTTCGAGAAGTTGTATGCACTCTATTGGATAATGCTTTACTGTTTCAGCAGCCTCTGTATATAGGGAAAGCCACTAATATTAAAAATCGAACCCGCAGTCATATTAATGAAAATAGTATTCTGCGAGAACGCTTAAGGGAATCTAAACATGATCTTGATAAATGTCGGCTTTTAATTATTGGATTATCAGATTATGGAGAAACACCTATATTAATGGAAGATAATAAGAAATGGAGTGATGATGAGGAATGGAATGACAATGAGTTCTCATCTTTGGAACCTGAAAAATTAGTCGAGGATATTTTATCCAGATTATTTCTACCACTATTTACATTAAGATACGGTTAAAAATTATGCTTTTCATTTCCAAGGACAAAAATAACGCTCACTATAATCGTCCCTTGTATGGACTCGCAGGAGAATACACTTTAGCAGAAGGTGTTTCTTTACCTTATTTTATAACTTTAATGACAATTGATAGAGTTATAAATGAATTAAGAGTAGTAGAACAGGTTCCTGCATCTCTTGAAGCCAAATGGTCACTCAAAGAGCTTTTTCAGCGTGAAATAGACGAAGATAGAGTTCGTCAAGATATTGTTAAAGGATACCTTTTAGACTCTAAAAAATTAAAATTTTTTAACGCGATCACTATTGTTTTAATGCCAAAGGGTAAAGATGAAAAAATTCAAGATGTTTTTCAAGAACTAGAGGATACTATTAACCCACCTATTCCTTGGGATGCTACCGATCAAGAAGATGCTCAATGGACTCATACAGACGCAATAGTTTCTAATTTTGGAGGTGTTCAATTTATTAAAATTGGTGAATCAGCTAGATTACGTTGGAATGAAAATTTTGTTTTGGCAGTAGCAGTAGATGGACAGCATCGACTTTGGGCGCTCCGTACATTTCGCGAAGATGAAAAATCTAGAGCGGGTACATTGCACCCTGTAGAACAACAAACTCGTATTCCTGTTATTTTTGTTTTACTACATCCAGATGCAGGTTTTTTAAATAAACAAGACAATCTCAATCATTCAATCAGAAGTATATCTCGTGAATTATTTACAGACCTTAATAAAAATGCCAAAACTGTGGACAGAGCAAGAGAACTGATTCTTGATGACAGGAGTATTCATGCACGCTGTGTAAGAACTTTATTAACAGATAGCACTACACAAGATTCAAAGGATTTATTTCCATTATCTTTAGTTAGATGGCAAGACGATCAAAATAGATTTGATTCTTCATATTATCTCAATTCATTGGTTCATCTAGATTTATTAGTAAAGGCGCTATTAAATTTAAAAGAACCATCGGATCCAATGGATCAAAAACAAGTTCAAAGTTTTATCAAGGATATTAATTCATCGTTAGGTATAAACGAGGAAGAAGTTGAGCATGATGGACGCACTTTATCCCAATATTATAAGGAAGATTGTTGTGATGAAGAAGGAGAACCACAAATACCTTTTTCTCGTCTCCCAGAAAATTATCTTGCTTCAGCAGTCGAGGGATTTAAGATAAACTTTCAGCCCTGGCTAATGAAGTTATTATTGGAATTTAAACCTTATAAAAATCTTCTTTTATATGCACGTGAGCATGATTTAATTGAGGGAGCGTTTGGTAAATTCCAAGCTCAAACAAGTAAACATAAAGCAATTATAAAAGAGCAAGAAATAACTAAAGATAGTGATTGGTATAGTCGAGAAATAATTTCTCATCAAGTTGCAATTTCAAGTATGAAAGAAGAGCAATGGGCATTTAAAGCAATTTTTCAAAAGGCTATAGTTCGTTTAGGTCGGATAGTCGAATTTGAATATAGAGGTGAAGATAAAAATTTAAAAAATATAGACGATATTTTGATTTTTTTAGACCAACTATACGATCGAAATATTTTGAAAATCTCTGCTCTTTTACCTAATTATTCTTTCCGTCTTTGGACATTTATTGCTATTAACCCAGGTAACGATAAAATCAAGGTAGCTAAAGCCGTAGAAGATCGTATTCTGGCAATATTATGCTTATGGTATTTTGGAAATCGAAAGATGAAAATAGATATAGATAATGATAATCCTAAACTTTCACGACGTAAGCTATTAAAGTATTTTTCAGCCGATACAAATAAAACATATTGGCCAGGTTGTTCTGATTACTACAAAACTCTTTACGCAGGATTTAATACTAATGCTTTTTATGGCAAAGATCATGAAGAACTTGGTGAAGATAAAAAGAAAGAGCTAGTGCGAGATAGATTTTCTGCCATTCTTGCGGTTGGGATTCCTGAACTTGCTAATTATCTTATTGATGAGAAATCTTTGAATGAAGAGAATCTTGAACTTGAAGTTTAATCCTACTCTCTCCTATTCTAGGCGATCGCATTATTGCCTCTATTGTAGTCTGTCTTGATACGATCGCCTCCCCCCAAACGAAAACCAACTCGCAACACAAAATTGTCAAAAAGTCAAGATATTGTTTTATTTCTTACTCTGGGGGTTTGAGTGGGAAACACCACAATAACAATATCCCTAATTGCTAGAGGATCGGACAATATCCTTCCCTCCCTCTACCACAAAACCCTGTTCTGAAAGATATTTAACGGGTTTTCCCAAAGTGAGTGGGTCTAGATCGCCCCATTCATAAGGTTCATAATCATCCCCACAAGATAGAGTAGCATCCAACCATTGCCGATCGCCTTGAGTTTCCCCTATTTCTGAATTTTGTAGAGATTTTACTTTGTCAATCATTGTTCGATCGCAGACTGCATTATTGCTTCTATTTTAGGCTGTCCTGACGCGATCGCCTCCCTCCAAACGAAAACCAACTCGCAACACAAAATCGCCAAAAAGTCAAGATATTGTTTCACTTCTTAACAGAGAAGCGATCGCCGATTTGCTAGAATAGAGAACAAAGAACCTGCGATCGCCAATGAATCTAGCCATTGTCACTGAATCTAATCCACTTGAAATAACTCCAGACGGAGTTGTGCGCGTTGGTCAAACTCGTGTCACCTTAGATACGGTAATTTATGCTTTTCTGGAAGGAGCAACCGCAGAAGAAATTGTCACTCAATATCCTGTTTTGCAACTTGCTGATGTTTATTTGACTATCGCCTACTATCTAAAACATAAAACAGAAGTAGATGCTTATTTATTAGAACGCCAACATCGTGCCAACGTAATTCGTCAAGAAGTCGAAAGTCTTTTTAATCCTATCGGAATTCGCGATCGTCTACTAGCACGTAAAAACAGCAAGGATAATCTCCAATGATAAAATTCCTCACGGGTTTTCCCAAAGTGAGTGGGTCTAAATCACCCCATTCATAAGGTTCATAATCATCCCCACAAGATAGAGTAGCATCCAACCATTGCCGATCGCCTTGAGTTTCCTCTATCTCTGAATTTTGTAGAGATTTTACTTTGTCAATCATTGTTCGATCGCAGACTGCATTATTGCTTCTATTTTAACCTGAGTTCGGGTTAAAATAGAAGCAGGGGGTAAAGCCCACTCCAAGTGTAATGCAGGTTTTTTTTGGAAGGGACATTTCATTTAACTGAATGTCCCTTAATACCGCATCAGATTAATTCGATCGCCGGACTTGAATGCGATTTTCAGGAATTTCACCGGGTTTGATGTAAGTCGAGAAGGGTGTTTCCTTTTCTTCTGATGGTTTTTCTTGGGGCATATTTTCTAAGGCTTCTGACATTACCTCCTGCAAAGGATCCTTAGGATCCGGAGCCACCAAAGTCCCCAAACCCAAAACTAATTCTTCCAGTTCCTCCGCGCGGGAAAAATAAAGAGAAGGTTCGAGTAATTCCGCTTCGTCTGCGGTTGCAACTTCTGCTTCCTCGGGGTTGAGCTGTTGTATCATCTCTGCCATCGCCCATTCCAGATGAGGTCCTGCATCCACAGGAATCCAACCTGTCGCCATTAAGTGCCGCCATTCAAAGTGTAAGTGAGGTCCGGTAGAATTACCCGTACTGCCCACGGCTCCAATCACTTCCCCTTGTTCTACCACAGCGCCAGGCTTGACAAAGATTTCTGATAGGTGAGCATAGCGAGATTCTTGGGTTCCATCCTCGTGACGCAGAACTACCATTTGGCCGTAACCGCTAACATAATCGGCGATCGCCACTTCACCTTTATAAGCAGCGATAACCGGGGTTCCCATCGGAGCAGAAATATCCGTCCCCGAGTGCATTCGCCAGTCCCCGAAAATAGGATGAAGCCGCCAGCCAAAGGTAGAGGAAATTTGGGTAGGACTTGGCAGAGGAAAGAGCAGTCCTGTATTACCGTTATTGGGGTAAGCAACTTGGTAAGGCGTTGTTGTTGCGTTCGTTTCCATCTGGGGTTGCGTATTGTAGCGAGGTTCCGTATTGTATCGGGTTGGAGCGCTAATTCCCGTGCGTGCTGCCCATTCTGCGGGAGAAGGAACCACTCGGATGCGACGGGAGGAGGCAATGGGAACCGATGCACCTTGCCAACGGGAATTCGAGGAAATCGCGACCCGAGGCACAGCAACGCGCTGACGGGCAACATTTCGAGGTGCAGGAGGGGCCTGCCGAGGAATAACGCGAGGTTGTCTCGGACTCGCACCACAGCTACCACTACTTAAGCGACCATTCTGAACGACCGCTTCGCATCCCGTCGTGCGGTTTCTCAGGACAACGGTGGGGCGATCGCGGCGGGAAGCATTGGCTGAAGTTGCCGGAGTGGGCTTTTTCGCCGTTGTTCCCGCATTGTAATCGGTGCGATCGATGAAATTGTTGGTTTCCCGTGCCGAAGCCGTATTGGGGCGATCGATCAAATATTCCGGAATCTCTCTGCTGGCGGGTTTTTGTTCCGGTACGGCAACCACAGGAGCCGATAAATTGGGCTGAGTGTTGCGAGGTGCCGGACGAGAGGCTGGACGAGGAGCAGGCTGTGCTACCGTTCTTGCGGGTCGGGTCGGTTTAGGTTGCGCCACGGGTTGGGGTGCGGGTCTGACCGATGGACGAGGGGCAGGAGCGGGGGGTCGGGTAACGACGGGATTCGCGTTACGGGGGGGTTTGGCCACT
>NZ_JAYGHV010000128.1:0-34620 GCF_034932145.1 Spirulina sp. 06S082
TTAGGCGTGAGGCTTGAAAGAGAAATCTGACAAGCCATTCTGACCAGACTAAGTACCCAGCGTACTACGTTATTTGGGTCACGACACCTTGGAATGCGAAGCTAGTTCCCCGCTCTGTCGTTAGCAGTTAAACAATTTTAAGGTCACTGAAATAGTGCTGCTAACCTAACAAGCCCAAATAAGCGGTCGAGGGATGGCGAGGTTTCCTCGCCATATCCAATCGACCAAGAGAGTCGAAGCTAACATTACCCTAGAAATAGGAGGCTCGAAAGAGCAAAACCGCTATGCGTACAGAGTTGTTTAATTAGATACAGTAATTGTCCTGTTAAAAGTGCAATACAAAAGCACCCTAATTAAACAACTCCAAGGCGGTAGCGAAACTAATATAAAGCCGTCCTATAAGGACGGGGTTTTTACCCAATTTTTCTGATGATTGAAATGAAAGTTGCGGGTATTGCTCTCGATGCTGTTACGCGCAGTCCTATCGTACTCCTTAAGGATGGTTCCGATCGCCGCGCTCTCCCCATTTATATCGGGCAAGACCAAGCAAAAGCGATTATTACTGCCTTGGAGGGACAAAAACCCCCTCGTCCTCTCACCCACGACCTCTTTAGCAATTTGCTGGATGCTTGGGAGATGACTTTAACCAAGGTGATTATTCACGCACTGCAAGATAGTACATTTTATGCTGTTCTGTGTGTGGCGAAAGGGGAAGAGAAAAAAGAAATTGATTGTCGTCCCAGTGACGCGATCTCGATCGCCCTTCGCACTCAATCTCCTATTTGGGTGATGGAAGAAGTAGTCGTTGATGCTTCAATTCCCGTCGATCGCGATGCGGATGAGGAAGAGCGTCAAGCCTTCCGCGATTTTGTCTCAGGTATCCGTCCTGAAGATTTTATCGAACAATCTCGCCGTCACCAAAAAGAAAGTTAATTCAAACAAACTATTCTCTGTTGCCTGTTCCCTGTTCCCTGTTCCCTTTTAATGCACTATCGACGATTTGGCAAAACTAATTTAAACTTGTCGGTCTTTTCGTTAGGGACAATGCGCTGTTTGGCGAGTCCGTCTGCATTAGGACTGATGGTTGAGGAGGCGATCGCGCTGGGAATTAATCATTTTGAAACGGCTCGCGGCTATGGCAAAAGCGAGGAATATTTGGGACAAGTTCTTGTCTCTAGTTTACCTGTTCCTCGTGAGAAAATATATATTACGACAAAGCTGCCACCAACGCCGGATTATGCCTCAATGCGAGGGCAGATTGATGAGTCTTTAGCACGATTAAAACTCAGTTATATTGACTGTTTGGCGATTCATGGTATTAATACATCGGAACATCTCGCATGGATTGAAAATAGTCAAGGCTGCATGAAAGCTCTCCAAGAGGCTAAGAGATCGGGAAAGGTACGCTATCTTGGTTTTTCCACTCATGCGCCTTTAGAGACGATTCTTGCGACCATAGGGACCGATTTATTTGACTTTGTTAATCTACATTATTACTATTTTTTTCAGCGTAACGAAGCCGCGATCGCCTTGGCTCGAGAAAAAGATCTAGGGGTTTTTATTATTTCTCCAGTGGATAAAGGCGGCCAACTCTATGCACCCCCGGAAACGTTAAAACAATTATGTCAACCTTTTTCGCCCTTAGAATTTAACTATCGCTTTTTGTTGCGCGATCGCCGTATTACTACTCTTAGTTTTGGTGCTGCAAAACTAGAAGATTTTCAAGGGATTGCCAAAATTGCCGATGGCCATGAGGATTTTACATCGGAAGAAAACAAGATTCGCGATCGCTTGGAAAAGCAATTAAAAGAAACATTGGGAACAGATCGCTGTAGTCAGTGTCATTTATGTTTACCTTGTCCGGAAGGAATTAATATTCCTGAAGTCCTGCGCTTACGAAATTTAACTGTTGCTTATGACATGAAATCTTTTGGGGAATATCGTTACGGAATGTTTGAAAATGCGGGACATTGGTTTCCTGGACGAAAAGGCGATCGCTGTACCGACTGCGGTGAATGTCTTCCCCGTTGTCCAGAAAAGTTAGATATTCCCAAACTTCTACGAGATACTCACAATCGTCTTAATGGTAAACCTCGTCGTCGTCTTTGGAGTTGAGGAATCTATTATTAAAAATACATTAGGAGCAATCAGAGCCATGAAACTTTTCTTAATTATCTGTCTTAGTTTTTCTTCCTTCCTTTATCCTCAATTTGTTCTCGGACAAACATTGACACCAGAACTAATAAAAGAAACCGAAATAGAAACAAAAGAAACAGAACCACTTGATGAGGGAGATTCTGCTGAAAGTGGTTCAATGGTAGGAGACTTTTTTACGCAAACTCTAGAAACTTGCGAGTTAGATTCATCTTATTTGAATCCCTCCGTACAAGAAGAACTCATTCAGCAACAAGGTGTGATTACGGAAACAACGATTTCTCAAACAAGTTTAACAATTCCTAGTTTGTGGTGGATAAGAGATCAATTCAAAAATAAAAAATTAGTCCAAAACTGGTTAGCATTCCCAGAAAAAAGACGAATTGATTTGTTCGTTAATCGTCAACTTTGGTCGCAAATGGACTATTTAGATCGCTATAGTTTTGTCAATCATTTTGGCACGACAGCAAGAGATTATGGTTACGAACTTCGCGTCTTCGATCGCCAGCCAAAATGCCTCGCGATTTACAATTGCAGTTTACAGGATACAACTTATGAATGTAAGGTCGATCTAGAACCATCTCGCCGCGATGCGTTTAACATTTTTTAATATTTATTTCCCGCTTTCAAATCTTTAATTCTGCAAAAAGTTCTTGATATTGCGCTAAAACGGGTTGAGGAAGGGGTTCGATAAATTCACTTTTATCGATAATTGCGCGATCGGGAAATCTAGGAGAATTTTCTTGTAATGGTTGGGGTAAATCCGATCGCTTTGCTTTTAAAAGCATGGGAGAAACTGCATCACTAAATAGGGAAATTTTCTGTGCGGATCGATCTTGCCAACAAAAATCAATCCAGCGATCGCTTAACAAAGAAATTGTATTATTATTATTATTATTATTGGTACTTTCAGGTTTAACCCAAAGATCGCACCATAAAGAGGTTCCAGATTTGGGAACGACGACTTTCAGTTGAGGATAGTGTTTGATAGTGGGTAAAATATCCGTAGACCAACCCACAGCAACCCAAGTATCTTTTAAAATGAGGGGCTGAAGATAATTCGTCGAACTATAAAATTTTATTTGCTTTACTAAAGCCTCTAATTCCGATCGCAAATTGGTAATTGCTTTTAAATCCTTCGTATTGTAGGAATGACCGAGTTTTTTCAGAGTTAAGCCAATAATTTCCCGAGGTTGTTGAATAATTGAGATGCGATCGTGCAATTCCTCTCGCCATAAGTCCTCCCAGTCTTGGGGAGTCCAATCTAAGTTTTTAAAAACCTCGTGATTATAAGCAATAACAGTAGTTCCCCAACGATAGGGAGCCCCCCAAACCTCCCCTTTTTTGTCTACAAACCCGGCTTTGTTGCGCGTGACAACTTGAGTAAAGGACTCGGGCAGATTTTGCCAACCTTTGAGTTGAGACGGCTTGAGGGGTTGAATCAGGCGATCGCGAATCGCCTCGGCCAGCCAAGTATCCCCCAAAGTAACTAAATTAGCAGAGGGTGGAATGCGATTACCCACGAAAGGAACCCACTTGGGAAACCTACTGATGGATTTTTCCCCCTTAGCGATCTGCTGCCAATCTTGCAATAATTTAAAATTATCCGCTAACTGGGCGATGGGAGTAAATTTTGCGGGCTGTCCTGAAGCCGAGGTGGAGCGAAATTCACCGATTAACTGCCTGGGGATAGAACCATTGAGGAGTTGAACTTTCAGAGCCTCTCGGGTGCGATCGCTGCATCCTGCCAATAATATAGCTCCAGAACCGAGCAAAAAAGAACGACGATCCAGCATGATAGGAAATTCTGATAGGACACACAGACACTCAGGTTAACAAAGGGTTTCAGCCTCTAGGCGATCGCTTAATCTTAAGAAAAAGCTATATTCGCTACAATAATTTTCCGAAAGCCGTTTACAATACTTAACTGATTGGTATAAGTATATATAACTAAGTTTACAAAACCATGTCTAATGGCTCTGGTCTGGCTACCTTAACAAAACCTGAAAACGACAACCCCCATTTAATTCAACTCATGCAGTCCTACAACACCGATCAACAAATCAAGTATTTGCATTTAGAAGCTGAAGTTGAAGTTCTCCTTCAGCAGTTACAAGCCATAAAGCTCAAGCAGGATAGCGCCACAACTCCAAAGGATACTAACTAAACCGACGAGAGAAATCGAGAACAGAAGAGGTGGAATTTACCCACCTCCTGCCATTATTTTAAAAGCGATCGCGCCTACTGAGCCGCTAAAACAGGTTCTCTAGCGCGATCGCTTTGTTGTTGGGTCACTCCCGTGCGACAGTAGATTTCCGCCGAATTATTGGGACTTTCGATCAGTTTGACTCGATCCAACTCCACTCCCAACTCAGCAAGGGGTTGTTGCAAGGTTTGAGCAATATAGAGGGCGATATTTTCCGCAGTGGGAACGACTTCCGCAAAATAGGGGATATCCTTATTGAGGAAAGTATGATCGAAAGGTTCGACAATGAGATCGTCCACAATTTTTTGGAAATCACCGAGATCGACTATCATTCCCGTGCGGCGATCGAGTTCCCCAACGATGCTGACTTCTAAATGATAATTATGCCCGTGACCGTGAGGGCGAGCGCATTTACCATAAATTTCTAAATTATCTGCATAACTGAGACTATCGAGAGCAAGTCGATGGGCGGCGCTAAAATGAGTGCTAATGGTTAATGCTGCTTCCATATTGTTTCCGTAATATTCAGCCCAGAGTTCTGGGTGTTCGAGTAGTTTAATTTTAACGAGAGGGAGATGAGGAGAAAGTCTGTTCCAGATGACCCGAGACAGATTTTCTGTAGTTGGTAGAGTTTGCTGAAATTCATCCCAAGCATCATTTAGGTAAGAAAAATCCAAATCTTGGGTAACATATTGTTTGATTGCCCTCTTAACATCGGATAGATTCTGTACCATCCCATATTGGTCGAGTTCTCCTTCCAGAGAAACATAGAGAACATAATTATGACCGTGGCCGGGAAAACGGCTACAAGCGCCGAATTTGAGCCGATTTTCCGCTTCTGTAAGTTCTGACAACCAATAGCGATGGCTGGCGGAGAACTGCGCTCGACGGTGGATAATACATTTCATATTGGCAAGAGTTGCGTCACATCCTGTAGACTTTACTGTTCTTAATATAAACTAAAATTGCGATCGCCTTCAATCCCAAAGGCTATACTCAGTGTAAAGATTGATAATTGATATATGGATGTTCTTTTTTATATCATCATTTCCTTGGTTGTGGGCAGTAGCAGTATGCTGTTGACCTCAATGCGAATTGTCAATGAAGGAAATGAGGCTTTAGTGGAACGATTGGGACGCTATCATACAAAACTTAGTGCGGGAGTGAATTTTGTTCTTCCTTTTCTTGATTCAATTGTCGTTGAGGAAACAACTCGGGAAAAAGTATTAGGAATTGAGCCACAAAATGCCATTAGTAAAGACAATGTTTCTCTGAAAATAGATGCTGTGATTTATTGGCAAATCCTCGATCTAGAAAAAGCATTTTATGCCGTTGAAGATATTAAAGATGCGATCGAAAATTTAGTGGTGACAACATTACGTTCTGAAATCGGACAATTAGATTTAGATGAAACTTACTCCTCGCGAGAAAGTATCAACCGCAAATTATTGCACCAATTAGATGAAGCGACAGGAAATTGGGGTGTTAAAGTAACGCGCATTGAAGTGCGAGAAATTGCCCTCTCTAAAACTGTTATGGATTCTCTCGAGGTCGAACGTGCTGCGGAAAGTAAGAAAAAGGCGGCTATCTTAGAAACTCAAGGAACGGTACAATCGATTCAAATGATATCGGAAGCCTTACAAAACCAACCCAACGCGCAAGAAGTGCTGACTTATTTAATTGCTCAACGTTATGTTGATGCGAATGAAAAATTGGGAACGAGTCCCAATACTAAAGTTCTTTTTATGGATCCAAAAGCACTCCATGAAGCTATGAACGATCTCATGTCCGGTGGCGATCGCCCTTCCCCAAACTCGAATAGTAATGGTAGTAATGGTCAAAGTTCTTCTCCACCTAGCAATCCTCCTTCTGCGTGATTAATCATAAATAGTCCATCATAAGATAATTCGATCGCCTAATCCTCCTATCCTAATTTTTTTGCCCTAATTTTTTGTCTCTCTTTCTGGTAACATTAGCGTTGTTTGGATTTGATGTTAATTCTCATGGCAAAATCGCTGCATAAAGCCCGATCGCGATCGCGCAAAGTTTCATTGGTGCGTAAATAATCTTTCATCCAGTAACAACCTTTTTGTAGTAAATCCTCTAAATCTAAGTTCCATAAAATTACAGTTCCATCTCGACTAGCAGATGCTAAAGTTTTGCCATCAGAACTAAAACTCAAACTTTCAACGCTATTTTTATGACCTTGAAATGTTGTTAATAAATTTCCCTCCAAACTCCATAATTTCACAGTTCCATCATCGCTTCCCGATGCCAAAAATGTTCCATCCGGACTAAACATGACTGTCTTTACTTTATGAGAATGTCCTCGCAAAATTTTCTCAGGCTGAGAAGGAAATCCATTGTAGTTTTGCTTGTGCCACAGTGCGATTGTACCATCATCTCCTGCCGACGCAACTCTCTGACCATCTGGACTCCAAGCGACCTCCCAAATATGGCTGGTGTGTCCTGTAAGGGTTGCTGGCTGCTGGGATGACCCCTCCCTTGAAGATGTCCCCCAACTCGTCCTCCAAGACCAAATCTTGACCGTATTATCCTCTCCTGCCGTCGCCAACCCAGAACCATCTGGACTCCATTGTACCCGTCGCAGGGCTCCTCCCTCTCCGCGCCATGTCTGCAATAAATTGCCCTCTCTGTCCCAAATTCGTGCCGTACCATCTTTCCCGACCGAGGCGATCGCTTTGCCATCGGGACTAAAACTTACTCCCAATACAGCTCCGATATGTCCTTGTAATGTTTGCAATACTTTCCCTTCGCGGTTTTTCACCTCGATCGTGCCATCTTCTCCCGCTAAGGCGATCGCGTTTCCATCCGGTGCAAAACTCACATCTTTGAGATCGAGGGGTTTGTCTGTCAATCTCTGCAACAATTGACCGTTAGGCTGCCATAAAAGGATATCCCCTGCAAAAGTTGAGGTGAGTAAACTGCGATCGTCGGGACTAAAGCGAACGTTTCTCACAGGAGTAGAATGCTGTAGGACGACCAAAGAACGACGGACGGGATGCCAAAATTTAATACTGGTATCGCCGCTTGCAGATGCTAAAGTGCGACCGTTGCGATCGAAACTGAGACCATAAACCGGGGCATTATGTCCGGCAAAAACTTCTAATAAATCTCCCTGCAAATTCCAAAGTTTCACCGTGCGATCGGCGCTTGCAGTGGCGAGGGTTTGACCGTTGGGACTGAAGGCGATCGCCCAGATTTTAGCCTCGTGTGCTTCCCAACTTGCCGCGATCGCCCCATCGGGATGCCATAATTTAACGCGACCATCGCTACTCGCAGAAGCCAGTAATTGACCGTCGGCACTAAAGTCGAGACTATTCACTGCACTGTTATGTCCCGAGAAAGTCGCGAGGTGTTTTCCCGTTAAATCCCAAAGTTTAATCAGGCGATCGCTACCTGCGGAGGCTAACATTATGCCCTCGGGATGAAAGGCAATATCTTGCAACCAGGATTGATGTCCTTGAAAGATTCTCATCAGTTCCCCATCGCGACTCCAGATCGCGATCGCGCCATTGCTACCCACGGAGGCTAAATGCTGGCCGTCGGGATGAAACGCCACTGCGGTCACTTTGTCGGCATGACCGTGTAAGGTGGCTTTAGGAATGCCATCTCGCTGCCATAACCGAATAGTCCCATCGTAACTTGCAGAAGCAAACAGATTGCCGTCTGGACTCCAAGCAACTCCTCGGACGCGATCGCGGTGTCCTTTTAAAACCTTTAATAATTTGCCATCTTTTTGCCATAAACCCACGCTATTATCGTCACTGGCTGAAGTGAGAAAACGACCATCTGGACTAAAAGTAACATCAATAACTGTTGCTTCGTGACCTTCTAAGCGATTGTATTCTTTCACACCGTAAACCGACTGTTGTAATGCTGCAATTGCACGGATGCGATCGTGAGGGTTGACTTCTCGGGAGGATTGCAGAGATCGGGCGGCACGAATACTCTCCCCAAGACTTTCGAGTTCTTTTTCAGAGGCAAAAAGCTGCTCTGATGCCGTACTGAGGGCGTTTAATTTCACGCCGATATTGCCAATTGTAGCACGATGCCATTGCCATAAAGCGATCGCGGTCAAAGTTAAGGAAACGCTGAGTCCTGCGACCAAAAAGACCAATAAACGCTGTTTCAGGGAGTTGCGATCGCGGCGATCGCGTTCTTGAAAGGCCAAACTGGCTTCAATAAAACGCTTTTCTTGGAAACTTAAATCCTGTTCTCTTTCTTTATACCAACGTTGCGCTTCTAATGAGGGGGTACCGTATAAGAGCATTCCTTCTTCTTCCTCCGCATTAATCCAGTCCTTCGCATGGATACGCAGGCGATTTTGAAAGGTGCGAAAGCTGCGATCGTCTTCGATCCACTGTTGCAAGCGATCCCACACGCGAATCAAGGCTTCGTGGACTAATTCAACGGTTATGATGGGGGGGGTATCTCGTCCGATGTTTGCGTTTGTAAGCACAATTAAACGTGCCTCTACGAGTTTTTGCAATAAAGTATCGCAATCTTCTCCCAATTCCTGACGGGTCGCAACTCTGCGGGTATCGGCGATCGCTTCTCCCAAATGAACGAGTTGCAGAAAAATGTCCTGCGATCGCGCTTTTTCTGCGGGGGTTAAGGACTGATAAAACTGCTCTGCATGACTCGCTAATGCCCGTTCTACCCCCCCAATGTCCTCGTAAGCCTTATGAGTTAAAACACCCTCTTCCTGCCTCTCCCAGAGCAAAGTCAGGGCAAATTCAAGGAGAGGTAAATTCCCCGCTTCTTCACCAACAGCATCTAAAAGGCGATCGCTCAATCCTGGGGCAATTTTAACCTTTAATTTTTGTGCAGGTTTCTCAATTGCTTCCCTTAATTCTTCTCGGTTCATAGGTTGTAAAAGTTCGGGAGAATATTGGCAGAGAAGATCGGCAAAGGGACGATAGGAAAGGGCGCGTTCTAAGAAATCTGCTCTTAATGTTAAAAGGAGCGTAAGTCGCGATTGCATATTAATCGCTTGAGAACTCAAATCTGCATGGGACAGTAAAGGTTCAATCAGGAGTTGTAGAAAATTCTGCCGCATTTCTCGATCCGCACATAGGGTGTAAATTTCTTCAAATTGATCGACAAATAACAAAAAACGACGTTTTTCTGAATCCTTTTGTAAAAAGCGATCGCTAAGATGGTCTAAGTTTATTTTTCTCTCAATTAATGCAGTAGCAAGTTTATTGATTTCAATGAGTCTCTCTGTTTCCTTGAGTTGAGGTTCTAGGCGATCGATACACTGTTCCGCTAATCTTCTAAAAGGGCGATCGCCTGGACGAAATGCGATCGTAATAGTATCTTCACTAATTTCAGGAATCATTCCCGCAAAGACGACAGAAGATTTGCCACTTCCCGAAGCACCAATTACTGTAATTAAAGATTTAGTATAAACAGCATACACTAACTTTTCAATCGTCGTTTCTCGTCCAAAAAAGAACGGTGCATCTTGCTGAGAAAATGCCGATAATCCTTGATAAGGACAAGGGAGAAATAATTGTTTCTTAGTGTCTCTTTCCTCTTCCCTATTCTCTGTTACCTCTTCCCCATTGCCTGTTGCCTGTTGCCTTTTCTCTCTTGCCTCTCCCCCAATTAATTGTTGCCAAGAAATCGGCAGTTCTGTCGGGTTTTGACAAATGACTGGCAACCAAGAAGCACAAGGGCATTGATCTTCTAAAATTTGCAAGCGTTCTCGTGCTTCTCTGACTGCTAAATACAAAGATGTTCCTTTTATAAATGCTTTTAAAAAATACTTTAAAAATTCTTGAGCAACGAGATCGGGGACGGGTTCTCGCATCACAATAGTTTGAGGAATATGCAAACTTTCTAATTGTCGTACTAATCCTAATCCATCGCAGGAGTTAAAAATGGCTATTTTTACCCCTTGTTTGACTGCTTTTTTTAAGGCATGGGTCATTTCTCCTACATCAATTTTCTCTTGTTTATTAATCTCTAAATAGCCTTTTTCGCCATTTTGATAACTAGAACTATGTCCGGCAAAAAACAAAATATCCCAGCCTTCTGCATCCCATAGTTTTTGATAAAGAAGTTTGCGAGAAGGTTCAACTAAAAAAATAGTTTCCGTATCGGGGAGTTCTGCGAGAAGATGGCGATCGCTTTCAATATCGATGCCTTGGGAATGTCCCAAAATCGCTAAAATTCTGGCGGTTTCTCGGTGTTTAAATTGGGTTTCAACTTGTTCGTAAGCGGGGGAACTCAATGCTAATTCTGCTTGAGGATAGCGATCGAAAAAGTCCCATAAATGCCAAGGAAGACGGCGAATAATAGTATCTTCAACTTGGAAAATAACGCGAATTTCTGCGCGAGGAGAAAGTTTTTCCAGTAATTTTTCTCGAGGCGATCGAAAGGAGTCCGATCGCAACCATTGATTAAATTGAATAACTAAGTGTTCTGAAGTTTGTCGAAAGGCCAAGTCTAATTCTCGAGGCGATCCTTGAAAAATCTGGTTTTCTGTCTCTTCAAGACGGCCGACAAACCAAAGATTATGATACAAGGATTGCCAATTACGGTACTGTAGCAACAAATCGGGCATTGGAGGTAAACTGCCCTTAGTGCGAGTTTGGGTCGAAAGAACGTTGTCTTCTGACCGTATTTCTAGGGTGACAGCCGTACCTTGCTGCAAGTCCCCATCGAGATCGAGGATGACCAGTACCATATTTCGGTCTATGTGGGAGGTTGTGCCTATTTACCAGTTGTAGCGCATCCAGTCCGGAAATTTTCTCTCGATAAGGAGTTTTTGGCAAGGGCGATCGCGATATACTGAGGTATATTGGGAAAATTTCTAAAATTTTGCTAAATATAGCGCGATCGCTAGGAGTAACAAGGGAATGTTTGTAGAATCTCGTTCGGAACAATTATCTTTGGAGTTTGAGGAAAAAATAATTGTTGTCAATATTGCTGAATCTTTTGACACCGATCTAAAAAAACTATCCTTACAAGATCGCAAAATTGTGAAACGGAAACTGGAACAAATTGATACTTTTTTTGAAGAGGGAAACTTGAAATCTTTCATCCAAAAGATCAAACGAGTGCGAGGTATAAAATTATTAAGCTATACACCCTCATTGTATTTATTAAAAGTCAATGCAAAACTAAAAATTTTCTTGTTTTTTGTAGATGATCCCATTTTTTCTCAAAAAATCGTTACTTTTCTTCGTGTTTTTGCAAGTTGCGATCGTGACAAAGTTCTCAAAAGTTTAGTTGAATTGTATTACCAAGAAGAATTAGATCGATTAAGAATACAAGAGAGATGAGAAATAAAGTTTTATACGATGAATATGGTGTAATTAGAGAGGCATGGAAAATCCTTCCATCTGAATTTCGAGATGATTTTAATGATTGTTTTTGTTCTTGTAGAGACGTTCAAAGAAAACGCCTCTACATGATGCAAAAGAAACCTAAATATCTAAGTCCGTGAGATTTAATTTCGGTCCGTAGGTTTCAATGAACTGACGACGAGGTGCCACCCGATCGCCCATCAAAACGGTGAAAATGCGATCGGCTTCCGCAGCATCTTCAATTTCTACTTTCTTCAACATTCGAGTTTCCGGGTTCATGGTAGTTTCCCACAGTTGTTTGGGCATCATTTCTCCTAATCCTTTAAAACGCTGGATGGTATAGTTAGCGTTAGAGGGAAATTCCGCGATCGCCGCATTGAGTTCGCGATCGCTGTACAAATATTGATGATTGCGTCCTCGTTCCAGTTTATACAGGGGAGGACAGGCAATATAAACATAACCTTGGTCGATTAAATCTCGTTGGTAGCGGAAGAAGAAAGTTAAAAGCAAGGTACGTATGTGAGCGCCATCTACATCAGCATCAGTCATAATTATCACATAATGATAACGTAATTGTGATACATCGAATTCATCTCCTTTGATACCTAAACCCAAGGCGGTAATTAAGGATTGAATTTCCGTATTTTTGTAGATTTTGGCATCATCGGTTTTTTCAATATTGAGGATTTTTCCTCGTAAAGGAAGAATCGCCTGGGTGCGGCGATCGCGTCCTTGTTTCGCACTATTATGAACGAATACACCACTTGCTAAGTAGAAATTATTTGTTCCTGGTACTTCGATATCATAAACATCCATCCGTTCTCGCAAATATTCAATCTTATCAACACGCGGCATCGCTTCTGGTGGGACTTGATTGACTTTTCCAGTTGGAGATACAGAATCATCAATGAATCGTGGAATGGTTTTTAAGATGTGGTCATGTTTTAGAGATTTTGCCTCTAAATAACTTCCATCCTGCAACATAAAACGATGATCTGGTGTACAGGTTACTGTTTTTCCAGTATTCAAAGTTAACTTAATTACCTCAGCATTTTCTTTTGTTTTTCGGGCGTTAATAATACGTCCCTTTTTACCAATAATATTACTACGCCCCTGAGTAATACAGAAATGTTCTTTTCCTCCTGCTTGTTCCTTGACAATTTGTTGTAGAGTAATTCTTGTTTTCCCATCAGCTAAAATAATCTCTGTATCGCCTGCCAAGCAACCTCCCGCACTATCTCCTTCGACAATATAAATCTCTGATTCTTCCGGATCGCGAGAACTGCAATCTGCTAATTTACCAGGTAAAGGAGAGGATTCTAAAACCGATTTGCGGCGGACTAATTCGCGGGCGTGACGGGCAGCTTCTGCGGCCTTAAAAGCCTGAATTGCTTTATCAATAATGGCATCAGCAACTTGCGGATTAAATTCTAAATATTCGTTGAGAACTTCCCCGACAGAAGAATCAACAATTCCTCGGACTTCGGTATTCCCTAATTTAGTTTTAGTTTGCCCTTCAAATTCCGGATCGGGAACTTTGACAGAAATTACGGCTGTTAACCCTTCTCGTACATTTTCCCCCCCTAAATTTGATTCATTTTCCTTGATTTTATTGCGCTTGCGAGCAGTAGTATTCATGGTACGAGTCAGGACGGTTTTTAAACCTTCTAAATGCGTCCCACCATCCACCGTGCGAATGTTATTGGCAAAGCCTAGAATTGTATCGCTGTAGGCATCAATACACCATTGCAGGGCAACTTCAACTTGTACGCCATTCTTCTCCCCTTCAACATAAATAATATCTTCGTGCAAAGGTGTTTTATCTCGCGTCATATAAGCGACATATTCTTTAATTCCTCCTTCATAACAGTAAGATTCGCTGCGGGGTTCCCCTGGACGGCGATCGCCAAAAGATATCTTAACTCCTGCATTCAAATAGGCCAATTCTCGCACCCGACCGGTGAGAGTTTGATAGTCAAAATCTATCGTTTCACTAAAAATCTGGGCATCCGGGAGAAAAGTTACTGAAGTTCCCGTGCGGTCTTTTTCTTGACTGGGAGTGGCCATTAACTCGGTTTGAGGAATTCCCCTGGCATAGCGTTGGGTATGGAGTTTATTCTCCCGCCAAACTTTAATCTCAACCCATTCAGATAAGGCATTGACGACGGAAACGCCAACCCCATGTAATCCTCCAGAGACTTTATAGCCACCACTGCCAAATTTTCCCCCAGCGTGGAGAATTGTCATAACAGTTTCAACGGAAGACTTTCCAGTTTTGGAATTAATACCCGTGGGAATTCCTCGACCATCATCGGTAACGGTAACGGAACCATCGGCATTAATATCAATTTCAATATGGGTACAATACCCCGCTAGTGCCTCGTCGATAGAGTTGTCTATAACTTCGTAGACCAGATGGTGCAGTCCCCTTGGACCGGTAGAACCAATATACATCCCTGGTCGCTTGCGAACGGCCTCTAGACCTTCGAGTACCTGAATCTGATCGTCGCCGTAATTGTCTGTCATGGGAATCCCTCAAATTTGAGTTAGGAGCGTGAGTTTCACCCCTCGATAGCAAAATCTTCAGAAATTATAGCACAAAAGACTAGATGAAGTTCTTATCGACTTCTGAAGAGATTTTTATTTCGGGATGCACCCCTGTAATTTTGAGGATATGGGAAAAGGAGGGGGAGAGAATCCCTGTTGCAGCGATCGCCGTGCCTAATTATAGCAAATGAAGGCCACTTTATCTTAATAGGGATATTAATAGGGTTTGGAGACCAAACCCCTACCGGAGGGTTTGGAGACCAAACCCCTACCGAGGCATTCTCACTTATAAAACTGATGGTCGCTGGGTTGCCAAGCATCCAGGGGCAATGGATAATTAAACTCGCACCGAACGTAAACTTTTCTTAAGGATTGAGCGATTCGGTATTGTAATGGCACGACGGGAGACCCATTGAATTTTAGAACACTCAAACAAGATTGGCTTGCAAACATTCCCGCCGATCTTCTCGCAGGAATGGTGGTCGCACTGGCTCTTATTCCCGAGGCGATCGCCTTTTCGATTATTGCTGGGGTTGACCCGAAAGTAGGGCTATATGCGTCTTTTATTATTGCGATGGTAACGGCGATCGTGGGGGGACGACCGGGATTAATCTCCGCCGCAACGGGGGCAATGGCGCTGTTAATGGTATACCTGATTAAAGACCATGGATTGGAGTATCTGTTTGCCGCAGGAATATTAGCGGGCATTCTGCAAATCATCTTTGGCTGGCTGAAACTTGGGCGGCAGATGAAATATATCCCTCGTGCAGTGATGGTGGGTTTTGTGAATGCTTTAGCTATTTTGATTTTTCTAGCACAATTGCCGCAACTAACTAATGTGCCGATCGCAGTCTATTTCATTACGGCTGCCTCTTTGGGGATTATTTATCTACTGCCGCGCTTGACCACGGTAATTCCATCCCCCTTGGTGGCGATCGTCGCGATGACGGCAATTTCTATCTTTGCAAAAATCGACGTACCAACAGTGGGAGACATGGGAGAGTTACCGAGTACCTTTCCGCCTTTTTCCCTACCTCAAGTGCCGCTAAACTTGGAAACACTGAATATTATTTTTCCTTACGCGATAACCTTCGCCGTTGTAGGCTTGTTAGAATCCTTACTCACGGCTTCCTTACTGGACGATCTAACCAATACTCCCAGCGATAAAAACCAAGAAGCGACGGGACAGGGGATCGCCAATATTGTCAGCAGTTTCTTTGGGGGAATGGCAGGTTGTGCCATGATCGGACAGTCTGTGATTAACATTCAATCTGGCGGACGAGGGCGACTCTCTACTTTTAGTGCGGGAGTTTTTCTACTCTTTTTTATGTTAGCGCTAGGAACATGGGTGCAACAAATTCCGATGGCGGTGCTGGTTGCGGTTATGATTATGGTTTCAATCGGGACATTTAACTGGTCATCCCTAACTCAGATCCGCAAAATCCCCCGCAGTGAAACGGCTGCAATGGTGACAACGGTTCTCGTAACAATTTTAAGTCATAATTTGGCGATCGGTGTGGTTGTTGGCATTGCCTTAAGTACGGTATTCTTTTCTCGCAAGGTGGCTAAAGTTGTCTTTGTCGATCGCACCCTCAGCGAGGATGGATTACATCGAACTTACAGTATTGGCGGGCAAATTTTCTTTGTGGCGATCGACGATCTTTTGGAACAATTTGATTTTCACGAAGAAATGGAGAAAGTAACTCTAGATTTTACCCATGCCCATATTTGGGATCAAGCTGCTGTGGGGGCGATCGACCAAATCATGCTTAAATTTCGCCGCACGGGGGCAGATGTAGAATTAATGGGATTGAATGAAGCTAGTGCGGCTTTGGTGGATAAATTAGCCATTCACAACGATCCCAAAGCATTAGAAAAAATGGCAAATCATTAACGGAGATCGAGGATTGTGAAACGAATTTTATTATGTACTGATGGTTCTATGTTTTCCCAGGGTAGCTATGAATATGCGGCTTGGGTTGCTACTCGCTTAGAGGCAACTGTAGATGTACTTTACGTGACAGATGCCCGCAAAAAAGCGGCTGTGGAAGCAAGAAATTTTAGCGGTAGTCTGCGGGCTGGTGCGTCGCGATCGCTACTGGATCAATTGGTTGCTTTAGAACATGAAAAAGCCAAGTTAGACCACGAACAAGCTAAGTTAATTCTACAAGAGGCCAAACAGATATTAACAAGCAAGGGGGTCAAGGCAGTTAAGTCGATTCATGAAACAGGTTCTTTAGTGGATTATGCGTATCACCTTGAAGCCGAAGCAGATTTAATTATCTTAGGAAAACGGGGAGAAACGGCTGAATTTGCCGCCGGACATTTGGGGAGTAATGTGGAACGAATTATTCGTGCTAGTTATAAACCTTGTTTGGTAACATCGGCAAAATTCACTGCTATTAAACGTCTCTTACTGGCTTATGATGGCAGTCCCAGTTGTCAAAAAATGCTGCAATTTCTGATCGATTCTCCTGTATTTCAAGGGCTAGAACTCTATATTTTGATAGTTGCTAAAAGTGACAAAGATGAAACAGCGATCGCCCGCATCGATGAGGCAAAAAAACAGGCACAAGCGGGAGGATTTAATCCTGTATGCCAGTTAATAGCAGGGAATTCAGAGGTGGCGATCGCGCAGTATGCTGAAAATAACAATATTGATTTATTGATGATGGGTGCTTATGGCCATAAACGCATTCGCTATCTGGTTATTGGTAGCACAACGACCCAAATTTTGCGCCGTATCAATCTTCCCGTGTTGCTATTTCGATAGATAAATGAAACAACTTTCACTTTTTGAACCGATCTCATCTGGCGATCGCGAAACTTATCAATATATTGAAGGGGATATTCCTGTCGATCTACCAGAAAATACATTTATTTCTCTCGATCGCAAATCTCCTTTAAAAATCTACTCTCTTGGATTTCAACCCGCGAAATCTATTCCAGAAATTCCGCGTTGGTTTCTACAAAAATATGGGACTAAAAACTGTACAATCCTTGAACCTTTTGCAGGTTCTGGAACAACAATTCTAGAAACTTTGCGTTATGGCGCATCGGTTTATTGGTTGGATTATAATCCACATAGTCGGTTAATTTGTCAAGTGAAAACAACACATTTTAATCTTGCTGAAGTCCAAGAAGTTAGTTTAAATATTCTTAAAAATGCACGCGATCGCAAAACTGCCCCTGAAACCGTACAATTCTCTAATCGAGATTTTTGGTTTCAACAACCTGTTCAAGAGGGGTTAGAAATTCTCAAAGAATCTATTCATTTAGCTGCTAAAACTATTCAGCCTCTTCTCTGGCTTGTTTTTGCTGCTACTGTTAGAAAGACATCAGATATGAATGATGGCATGATTTTAGCGGCAAAACGTTCTCATGTAAAAGATATCCCCCAGCGTTCTCGTGAAGATACATTTAAGTATTTTAAATTTTATTTAGATAAAACCTTAGAAGCGATTGGAGAATGGCAATATTTGTTAAATTATCCTTTGGAGCGTGCCAAACAATTATCTTGCAAAGATGCTAAGAAAATTAGCGGAAATTTTCCGATCGATGCGATTATTACATCTCCACCATATATTAATGCAATTGATTATATTTGGGCGTGCAAATTTGAATTACATTGGTTGGATTTAGTCAAAACAAATAAAGAACGATTAGATTTGTATTCTTGTGAAATTGGTACGGAAAGAATTGTTAAACAAGAATATCAAGCATTAGGTCATACAGGTTATATTCCCCTCGATCGCCTAATTGAAGAAATTTATACAGGACAGAAATATAAAGCGAGTAAAGGGCAAAATCAACTAAGGGCAAGAGTCGTATATAAATACTTTATAGAGATGAAAGAGCATTTTCAAAGTTGTTTTACTCATCTTAATTCTGGCGGATATTATTGTTTTGCGATCGGTCATATTAGCAAAATTTGTGGAGTCGAAATTCCCGTAGCCGATCTTTTAACAGATTTAGCTCTAGAGATTGGATTTAAGAAAGAGTTTTCCTTTCATCTTTTATTAAAAAATCGCCGACTCAATTTGCCTAGAAATGTCGATTGGGCAGGGACTATTAAATATGACACTGTTGTTGTTTTAAGCAAAGGAGAGCAATGAGTTCCAAGGAGATAGAAAATTCATTAGAAACTATTCTAACCAAATATAGTGAATCTTTCTCAGAGAAAGTTTTTAGCGAACAATCTTCAGCAGAGGACGATCTAATGCGTGTTTTTGGTTTAACCCAAGAAATGAAAAGTAATAACCGTCAGTACTGGGGGAGAGAACTAGGTGCGTGTTGGGAACGTCTGGTTAAAGAATTATGTCAATTAACTTGCGATCGCTTTCAAGAGCCTCATAATACCAGTTACGATCTTGCGATCGCGAATGATGCAATTGATACAAAGTATCGTTTAGGTTCAGGAGATGCAAAAACTTTGAGAGGATTTAAGCACAATGCTCAAATATTAATTGATGAAGGATTTAATCCCATCATGTTAATTGTTCGTACTGATAATTTATCGCAAGCAATTCGTGCTTGTATTTCAGGAGGATGGCAAGTAAAAGTAGGAGATGAAGCCTATCAATATCTTTATCAACAAACTCAATTCGATCTAAAAAAAATGGTTGCGAGATAAACACGATCGCTTTACATTATAATTCAATTAAATTGCCTCTTAATTCTGTCCGGAGTATTGCTTGCTACAGTTAAAAATAAATAACCAGAAATAAACTTGATAAAAATTTACACTCAACCAGAAAAGGGAGAAACCTGGCTCAAGCAATATCGCGGAAAATTGCCTTATTTTGCTTGTGTTTTAGGCTTTACAGAAACAGGATTGATTGAAGGCATTTCTGCTGCGGGGGCAACTCCTGAAGACCGAAAATATACCGCGATCGCCGATGCTGAGTTTCTCGTAAATGGGGTCAAACCCAATCCGCAATATCCTCTCCCTCCCCTTCATATTGGCGCTTCTCCCGTCCTCATTTCTCGGGCGATAGTAGAGGCACTAAACATCCCAATTTGGCTGTTTAATGCGGGTTTACCCCAACCTCCAGCCGTCCCCGCGATCGCCCTAGGAGGACAGCCTGCAAGGTGTGTTTCTACGGGAAAAGCCCTGCCTTTATCAACGGTGAAAAATTTGCTCGATCGCGGTTTATTTTGGGGAGAAAAACTCGCCAAACAATTGCCAGAAAGTTATTTAATTATTGGAGAATGCGTCGTCGGAGGAACGACAACGGCGTTAAGTATTCTAACAGGATTAGGGATTGAAGCACAAGGAAAAGTGAATAGTTCTCATCCCAGTTGCAATCACTTACAAAAGCGAGAAATTACACAGCAAGGATTAAAACAAATCTCTGATAAAAGCGATCCTCTTCAATTAGTGGCTGCTGTGGGAGATCCCATGCAAATTGCTGTTGCAGGGATGGCGATCGCGGCCAGTCGTCATTGTGGGGTTTTATTGGCAGGAGGGACGCAAATGTTAGCGGTTTATGCACTATTGGAGGCGATCGCCAGAACCTATTCATTACCCTGGCAACGGAAACGAATCGTCGTAGGAACCACGCGATGGGTCGCAGAAGATGCAACGGGGGATACTGTGGGTTTGGCTGAAGCAATGGGAAATATTCCTCTTTTAGCAACTCAACTAAGTTTTACGCACTCTCATTTTGAGAATTTTCGCGCTTACGAGAGAGGTTATGTGAAAGAAGGAGTGGGGGCGGGAGGATGCGCGATCGCGGCACATTTAGCTAACAATTGGACTAACGATCGCCTAGTGGGAGAAATTGACGCGATCGCACTTTCCTTGGCAAAAAAGGCGATCGCTAATAAAAAGAACTAAATTATTCTTTCAGAGAATAACAAAAAACCGAAATAACTCTTATTTTAACGTGAATTGGGGTAGAATACAAGTCAAACATTGTAGATAAATTCAGTAAAAATAAGGTTTCAAATAGAGAATAATTAAGTTAAAAATAGATTGGGTGTATTTCGAGCAGTTTTTATCCAAACTTTATAGTTATCTAGCGCGACTTTGCGATCGCTAGAGAGGAAACCGTGTTTAGAAAACTTCCCATCCTATTTGCCCCCTTATGTTGTTATGAAGCGATCGCTAGCCAAGCGGTATCGGCACAATCAATCGTAGCTGATTTTACTACGACAGAAACTATTATAAATCATGAGGGAAATACTTACAATATTCAGGGAGGAATCCAAGCAGGAGCAAATTTATTCCACAGTTTTCGCGAACTGGGACTGAATACCAACGAAATTGCTAATTTTCGTTCTAACCCTCAAATTGACAATATTTTAGGGCGAGTAACCGGAGGAAATCCGTCAATCATCAACGGACTAATTCAAGTAACCGGAGGAAATAGCAATCTCTATTTAATGAACCCAGCCGGTATTGTCTTTGGCGGAAATGCGAGTTTAAACGTTCCCGGTAGTTTCCTCGCTACCACGGCGGATAAAATTGGTTTTGATGGGGGTTGGTTTAATGCAGTAGGAGATAACAATTATGAAAATTTAGTCGGTACTCCCAATCAATTTACCTTCTTAAGCGAACAACCAGGAACAATTATTAATGCTGGAAATTTAGCCGTTCCTAGCGGCCAAAATATCGCTTTAATAGGAGGAACCGTCATCAATACCGGAACGATCGCGGCACCAGGAGGAAATATTACCCTCGCTGCGGTTCCAGGCACTAATTTAGTCCGGCTTTCCCAAAAGGGAATGTTACTCAGTATTGAACTTCCAGAAGCTGAAATTAGTCAAGGAATTACCCCTCTAAGTCTTCCCGAATTATTAACAACACCGAGAGTTGAAGCGGTAATAGCCTCTCCCGACTCCTCATTTCCCACTCCCCATTCCGGTGATGTTTTCCTGGCTGGAGAAGTGACGGCAAAAACTGTTAATTTAGCAGCAACTCATCGCGTTACTCCCACAGATTACGATCTCATTCATACGGGAGACGGGAGGGAAAATGCCCCCACAGTGATGATATTTGCCAACGAACCACAAGATCCTTTATTCTATACTTTCATTGACGAACGAGCCGATAACCCTTATCAATTACTGTACGGGGGAACGGCTGGAACGATCGCCACTCTCGTCCCTACTCACAAAGACGGAATCTCATTTGTTACCGAACAATTATCGGCGATCAATGCAGAAGGAGGAGACATTGACGCAGTTAATATTGTTACCGAAGGTAATCAAGGTTACTTTTGGTTGGGTAATGCCCTCGTCACTGCCGAAAGCGTTGCCGAAGGAGGCATCCATCGAGAACAGTTGCAAGCATGGGGACAGTCCCTTAGCGCCAATGCAGATATCCTCCTCTATAGTTGCTTAACTGCCTTGGGAAGCGCAGGAGAAAGCCTGATCGGAAATATTGCCAAGGCGACAGGGGCAGATATTGCCGCTTCTACCGACGTAACGGGAAGCGCCAACTACCAAGGAAACTGGGAATTAGAGTATCGCATCGGTGCGATCGCCGCAGAGAATCCTTTTACCCCGGAAACCTTACAGGAATGGGAAGGGAAATTAGCGACTCAACTCGTTACCTCCACAGCAGATAGTGGGGGAGGATCCCTACGAAATGCCATTTCCAGTGCTGGAAATGGCGATTTAATTACCTTTGATACTACGGGAGTCTTTGTCAATCCTCAAGCCATTAACCTCGCTTCCGATATTACTTGGACGGCGGAAAATTTAACTTTAGAGGGAACAGGACAAGATAAACTCTTTATTAATGGCACAGCAACTTCGAGAGTTTTTACAATCAATGCCGATAATGCAACCATTCGCAATGTTACTATTCAAAATGGAACAACAGCAGGAGATGGAGGGGGAATCCATCATACAGGAATGGGGACTTTAACTCTTGTAAACAGTACCGTTACTAATAACTCTGCCTTGAATGGTGGCGGGGTTTATAGCGATAGTTCTGTCACCTTGATTAATAGTACCGTTGCCAATAATGCCGCCACTGGTGGGGTTGGAGGCGGCATTTTAAACTTTGATCTTAATGGGAATGTCACCCTGATTGAGAGTACCGTCGCTAATAATATGGCCAGTGGAAATGGTGCCGGGATTTTCAATAGTGGAAATGTTGAACTTACCAAGAGTACGATTTCGGGTAATGTTAGTAATAATAATGGTGGTGGTATTTATACGAATAAGATCGCCAATCTAACCAATAGTACGATTTCTGGTAATATGGCTATAAATGGAGGCGGAATATTCAGCCAAGGGGGAACTATTCGTAATAGCACGATCGCCAATAATCAAGGAGGAGGAGTTTATCGCAGTAACGGGACTTTTGCGATCGCCAATTCTATTATTGCTCAGAATACAGGCAACGATCTGGCGGGAGATTTTACGGGGAGTAGTTTTGATTTTAACCTGATCGGGACGACTGCAGGAACTACCAATTTGTCATTAGGAACGGGGAATATTACGGAAGTTGACCCCAATCTATCCCCCCTTGGCAATTATACTGGTAATACTCAAACCCACGTTCTTCTCCCCGGTAGTGCGGCGATCGATGCGGGGATGAATCTGGGACTGACAACGGATCAACGGGGTTTTTCTCGAGGCACAAAAGTGGATATCGGTGCAACAGAAGTGACTGCGGATCTGCAAATTACACAGGTTATTTCCCCTTCTGTAGTCAGCGCGGGACAACCTGTGAGTTTGAAGGCGATCGTCACGAATAATGGACCCGATGCTGTGGGCAATATCATCGTCGAAAATTTTCTGGCTTCTGAGATAGACTTAAATAACATTACTTTTTCGAGTGGAAATATTAACTTTATATCAGGCAAGGAGACAACACCTCATTTAATTACTTGGTCAATTGGCGCACTTGATGGCAGTTTTAACACGATCGCCGCCGAGAACAATGTTACCCTCGATTTAATGGGCATCGTGAAAGATAGTAATACCCTTGCTAATCTTACTTTTTCTACTCAAATTTTGTCTTTTCTGGGGGAAAATTCCAATTCAGCTAATAATAGTGTCAATAGTATATTATCAATTCAAAATTCCTCAACTACTGAACCATCACTTTCAATACCTTTACCTTCCTTCCCTTATTTTTTATCTTCTTTTTCCCCCATTTCTTCTCTCTCATCTCAATTTTCCCTTGCTTCCTCCTTTCGTTTTGATGCGATCGCCGATGAAGTTCTTTTTGAGCAACTTGAAGAGGGGTTGAGCAAACATTTTGAAGATTATTTAGGAATTGAGCAAACTAAAACCCTCAGCCTCCAAGAAGCACGGCGAATATTAGCCAATATCCACACTCAAACCAATTTTACTCCGGCGCTTGTCTATATTTTCTTTAAACCCCCGATACCAACCTATCAAAATGATAGAACTCTATTATGGCAGTTCAATGAATCATTACTCAATGCCCATCGTGAAGATTTTGTCAGGTCTTTACAACAGCAACAAGACAGCGACGAATTAGAGATTGTGTTGGTGACACAAGCAGGAACTATTATTCGCCATAAAATGACAGGAATCACCCGCAAACAAGTCATCGCCAGTGCCAATCAATTTCGCCGTACTATCACTAATATTCGTCGTCCCACCCAATTCCTCAACCCGTCTCAACAACTCTATCAATGGTTAATTGCACCGATTGAAAGAGACTTACAAAAACGAGGTATTGACAATCTCGTGTTTATTGTGGACGCTGGTTTGCGTTCTATTCCCTTTGCCGCTCTTCACGATGGTGATAATTTTTTAATCGAACACTATAATATTGGACTCGTTCCCAGTCTGTCTCTCATCGATCCTCAATATCGCAAACTCGGAGATGCTGAAGTTTTGGCCATGGGTGCCGATACTTTTAGCGATCGCGATCCACTTCCGGCGGTTTCGGTTGAATTAGAAGTCATTAGCGATCGCCTTTGGCAAGGAGAGTCCTTTCTCAATGAAGATTTTACACTAGAAATATTAATTGGCGCTCGGGCGGCACGAGATTTTAGAATTGTTCATTTAGCAACCCATGCAGAGTTTAAACCTGGACAACCGAATAATTCTTACATTCAATTTAATTCCCAACGATTACCCCTCGATCGCTTCAAAGAATTGGGTTTTGATAAACCTCCTGTCGATCTGTTGGTTTTGAGTGCTTGTCGCACAGCTTTAGGAGATTCTGAGGCAGAATTAGGGTTTGCAGGACTGGCTTTAGCAGCAGGTGTAAAATCGGCATTAGGGAGTCTTTGGTATGTCAATGACGCGGGAACTTTGGGCTTGATGACGGGTTTTTATGAAGGCTTGGGATCTCTCGGATTAATCGCGACTTTTTATGAAGGCTTGGGAGATTCAAGCATTAAAGCCGAGGCATTGCGACAGGCACAACTCTCAATGTTACGCGGTGAAATTCGATTAGAACCGGGAAAATTATTAACCTCTGGAAATAATTTTACTTTACCGAGTGAAATCTCGCAACAAGGCGTTTTAGATTTGACTCATCCTTATTATTGGAGTGGTTTTACCATGATTGGTAGCCCTTGGTAATTGGTAGGGGTTTGGTCTCCAAACCCCTGACTCCTACATGGTATAATTATCTCTCATCCGAGTAAAATTCTGTAAAGATAATTTTTATATGCTATTGAAAACCTTAGAAAAAGGCCTAATTGTTTCCTGTCAAGCGCCGATTGATTCTCCTCTCCACGATGCCAATATTATTGCGGCGATCGCCCAAGCAGCGATTCTCCAAGGTGCCGCAGGAGTGAGAATTGATACTCCCTCCCATGTCAAAGCCACGCGCCAAAAGTTACCCAATACCCCGATTATTGGACTCTGGAAGCAACAAATACCGGGTTATGAGGTTTATATTACCCCTCGCTTTCAAGACGCGATCGCCATCGCCCAAGCGGGTGCTGATATTATTGCTATTGATGCTACTCTACGCGATCGCCCCCAAGGAGAAACCGTTGCCAATCTTATTACTAAAATTCACAATGAACTCGGTAAATTAGTCATGGCAGATATCGACGATCTCGAAAGTGCAACTCAAGCGGTTGCAGCAGGTGCAGATATTGTCGGGACAACACTTTACGGGTATACCCAGCAAACATCTGAAAGTCACCCTCCAGGATGGGAATTATTAAGTCAAATTGTTTCCCAATTGGACATTATTACAATTTGTGAAGGAGGCATTGCTGCACCGGAAATGGCAAAAAAAGCCCTCGATCTAGGTGCTTATGCCGTTGTTGTTGGTACGGCAATTACGGGGATAGATTTAAAAGTACAATCTTTTCAAAGTGTTTTTTCGGATAACTGAGTTAATAAATGTTAATAGATATTGTGGAAAATACTGAAAACTTAAGTTGTAACAATATCTTCTCAGATTCACAAAAATAATGCTACAAGTGTCGCAGCTTATAATAAGAATAAATTCTCTAGCTGAATTGGAGATTATTGATGTTGACACTTCCTGCTTTAATGCCTCATGGTTCTTGTTTTTTTTGGAATGTTCCCTTAACGACACTTCACGTTACTGCCGATTGTCTCATTTTTTTAGCTTATTTTTCCATTCCGACTATTATGTTTATCAATCGCAATTATGCAACCGAAAAAGCACGATCGCTTCTCGTACTATTTGCTGCCTTTATTTTTAGCTGCGGCCTCAGTCATTTAGTGACAGCATGGAATATTTGGCACACAGATTATTGGTTAGAAGGATGCACAAAATTAATCACAGCATTAGTAAGTGGTTATACCGCAATTGAATTAAAACGCTGTCTGCCTAATTTATTAAGAACGCAACAAAATCTAGAACGATCTGAAGAGTTAATGAGAACCGATCCCCTAACAGGATTAGTCAATCGTCGAGGATTCCAAGAAGCTGTTACCCAATTGTACAACGACGATCGCGATCGCAAGAGAATTCATACATTAATATTACTAGATTTAGATGGATTTAAAAACGTTAATGACACTTATGGGCATCCTTTTGGCGATCGACTTTTGTGCCAAATTGGAGAACTCCTAAAAATGAATGTCCGTTCCCCAGAATCTTTCGTTGCTAGAATTGGGGGAGATGAATTTGCTATTCTGCTAGAAAATTGTGGGATTATTGAAGCGAGTAACGTTGCAATAAGATTGCGCTGTCTGATTGCGGAATTTTCTCTCACGAAAGATAATTTGGGCTTGGGAGTGAGTGCAGGATTGTCTATTTTGGCTTCCCAGAAAAGTCTAGAAACAGTCTATGAAGAAGCAGACAAGGCTTTATATTATTCCAAACAAGCAGGGAAAAATCTCATTTCTTGGACTGATTCACTCGAAAAAAATCAATTTAAGTCAATTTAAGCGATCGCTATTTTTTATTAACGATGAAATGAATATGCTAGACTAAGATAACCCTAGGGACACAAGGATAATGGTGGCAGGCCAAGAAAGGCGAAATACCAAAAAGATAAAAGTATTGAGATATTGCCTCGGATTGGCGATCGCAGCTTTCCTTGGAGATATCATCCCCCCTGCTTCTGCTCAAATTATCCCCGATAATACTTTAGGTTCCGAGTCTTCTCTCCTAACTCCCCAACAAAGATTACAAACCCTGATCGAAGGGGGTGCAAGTCGCGGAAATAATCTTTTTCATAGTTTTGCCGAATTTAATATTAGCAACGGAGAGCAAGTTTATTTCGCCAATCCGATAGAAATTGAAAATATTCTCACTCGCGTTACAGGAAATAACATTTCGCAAATCTTGGGAACTCTTGGAGTGAAAGGAAATGCCAATTTATTTCTTATTAATCCTAATGGTATCTATTTTGGAGAAAATGCTCGTCTCGATATTGCTGGGTCATTTTTTGCCACGACTTCCGAGGGAATTCTCTTCAATAATGGTTATACTTTCAATGCCAGTAACCCCAATCTTCCCCCTCTACTGTCCCTTAATATTACCCCTGGAATTCAATATCCCAGCACTCCCCAAGGAGATATTACCAGCCAAGGCCGCTTAGAAGTTGGGAAAGATTTCACTCTAGTTGGCGATCGCCTCAATTTACAAGGATACTTACAGGCAGGAGAAAATCTCACCTTACAAGCAGGAGATACTTTACAGATTCGCGATAGTACCAAGCAGCCCTTTATCGCCTCAGCCGGGGAAGAATTAATCCTACAAGGCGATCGCCGTCTCGATATCTTTGCTTTAAACCATCCCCAAAGCGGCTTATTTTCCGGCGCTGATATGGTGTTACGCAGTGCCGCCCCCGTTATTGGCGATGCTCACTATTATAGCGGAGGACACTTTCGGATCGAGGAATTAAATGGTAGATTAGGCGATCTATTAAGTCCCAATGACCCCATCATTCGTGCTAGTGGTGATGTGAGTTTTACCAGTTATACCGGAGCATCCTTGCATATTCTAGCTGGTGGTAGCGTTACCATTCCAGGAGATATTAGAATTACAGGGACAGATGGCATCAATGGATTAATTGAGTCTGTTACCTTATCCAATGGTTCTACCTTCAACATTGACGGGACAAGCGATCCCACCTTAGATATTCGTGCGGGAACTACCAATTATGGTACTACGGGGATAACAGGAACAGGAACATTTACCTCCGCAACACCAGGGACTGGAGGCACGGGAACCAGTGCTAATATTGCGATCGGAAAAGTTGAATTTAACAGTGGTGGAATGCCGATCGCGGGAACGGTTTTGCTAACCAATCAATACTTTCCCAATGCTACATTAACGGGCAATATTTCCCTCACTGCAACGGGAGATGATGTTATCAAAAGTGAGGGGGCAACTCAAGGAGGAAGTCTGCGAATAGACTCGCAAAATGATATTAATATTGACGGGAATATAAAACTTTCAGCCCTCATGAATGCGGGTAATGGGGGTAATGCAATGCTTTTATCGGGCAACAATCTCACATTTGCGGCGAACTCAGATTTATCGGCAACGGGTTTATTGGGAGGCCAGATCGAGATCGTTAGTGGTGGAACTTTCGCGATCGCCGAGAGCGTTCTAACAACAGATAGTTCTACAACCACCAGTACTTCTAGTCGCAGGGGAGGGGATATTAACATTCTGGCCAATAATGTCTTTCTAACGGAGGGAGCAACCTTAAGTGCCAATACGAGAGGGATAATTAATGCGGGTAGGATTAACATTGTTGCTACCGATACGATTAGAATTGATGGCGTTTCCAATACAGGAAGCACCTCAAAGATTGCCAGTGAAGTTCAATCGGGTGCCGTGGGTGATGCGGGGAGTATTTCCTTATCTGCTGCGTCTTTAGAGGTACTTAACGGAGGAGTTATCACTACTTCCAGCCGATCGCAGGGAAATGGAGGCAACATTACGATTAATGCCAGTAATGCCGTGAAAATCACCGGAGGCAATGGTGAAAGAAGTAGAATTGAAAGCGAGATCTCGCAAGATGCGATCGGTAATGCTGGCGATATTATCATCAATACGAATTCTCTAGAGATAATGAATCAAGGTGTTATCACAACAGCAGCATTAGGACAAGGAAATGGCGGTAATATTACCATTAATGCCGGCGATAATATTAGTATTGATGGCAGTAATGGTAAAACAGGAATTAACAGTGAAGTGAAAGAGACTGGAGTAGGAAATGCAGGCAGTGTTAGTATTAGTGCTAATTCTCTCGACCTTACCAATGATGCTTTAATTTCAACGGATACAAAAGGACAGGGTAATGCTGGGAATATTACGATTAATGTTAATGATACTGTTGCGATCGCCAATAGTGTTATTGCCAGCAGCATCGACAGTTCCTCCCGAGGCAATGCTGGTAATATTGAAATTAATGCCACCACAGTGAATGTAACAGAAGGGGCAAGCGTAGTGACCAGTGTTCAAGGTACGGGGAATGCTGGTAATATCGCGATCGCAGCCAGTGATAGCATTACCATTGATGGAACTCGTAGCGATGGTCAAGGCAGTAGCCTTTCCAGTAATATTGGCAATACAGCAACGGGAAATGGTGGACAAATTACCATCGAGACAGGTACTCTAACCGTTAGTAATCGTGCATCTATCTCCAGTAGTGCAGAAGGGAAAGGTAGTGCGGGAGATGTTAATATTACTGCCAATTCTGTCACCCTAAGCCAGCAAGCTAACATTGAAGCCTCAACTTCAGAAGGGGATGGAGGGAATCTTAATTTTACCGTTGCGGATATCCTACTCTTACGCTACAACTCCAGTATCTCGACAACCGCAGGAAGTGCCAGTGCGGGGGGCGATGGGGGTAATATTAACATCAACGCGGGGTTTATTGTCGCCGTCCCCAGTGAAAATAGCGATATTACTGCTAACGCTTTCACGGGAAATGGCGGACAAATCACAATTGTAACGAATGGGATTTTCGGTTTGGAGTTTCGCGATGAACTCACTTCTGAAAGTGATATTACTGCTACCTCTCAGTTTGGTTTAAGCGGGACCGTGAGTATCACTACTTTAAATGTGAATCCTAGCCAAGGATTGGGGAATTTAGCCGCAGATTTTGTCGATCCGTCTAATTTGGTGCGGCACGCCTGTCCCAGCGATCGCGCAGAAGCCCGCGCATTTGAGCGAGAAGGGAGTCGATTTGTGATTACCGGGCGGGGGGGCATTCCCGCCAATCCCACCGATATTCTCGAAGGAGAAGGGGCGATCGCCGACTGGGTGAATTTAGAGACACGGGGATCGGGAGAGGAGGGGGCGATCGCCGAATTCAGCGCTAATTTACCTCAAACCGTTGAGGCACAAGGATGGTACAAAGATGAAACTGGCAAACTGATTTTAACCACAGAGGCGATCGCGGCTACCCCTCATTCACCGCGAATGGTTGCAGGTAATTGTAGCGCGATCGAACACCCGAGAAAGTGAAACCTTCTGGCTTAAATTGTGGGAAGTTGGCTCATTTTTTCGAGATCGAGAACTTGGGCTAACTCATCTTCCGTCATTAAGTCTTTTTCAAGAACAATTTGACGGATAGATTTTCCGGTTTCCAAAGACTCCTTAGCCACCGATGCTGCATTCAAATAACCAATATGAGGATTTAATGCTGTCACTAACGCTAAACTTCCCTCTGCATAGTCCAAACAGCGATCGTCCTGTACAGTAATTCCCTGAATACATTTCTCGCTTAATCCCGAAATTGCATGACCTAAAATTTCAATCCCATTAATGAGATCGTAAGCGATTAATGGCATCATCACATTTAATTCCAACTGTCCCGCCTGTGCTGCCAAGGCGATCGCGCTATCGTAGCCCATCACCTGAAAACAAACCATAGAGATCATTTCCGCCATTACCGGATTGTATTTTCCCGGCATAATCGACGATCCTGGCTGTACTGGAGGCAATTGAATCTCCTTTAATCCCGTTTTTGGACCCGAATCCATTAAGCGTAAATCATGGGAAATTTTCACCAAATCCTGGGCTAAATTCCGCAGCGCTCCCGACACACTCACAAAAGGTGACATACTCTGCATCGCCGCCATTAAATGAGGCGCACTACTCAGAGGATGATCGATATACTCTCCCAGCAACTCCGCCACTCGGAAGCGATATTGAGGATGGGTATTCAACCCCGTCCCCGAAGCACTTCCCCCCAAGCCCAATACGCACAACTCCTCTGTAGCATACTTAATGCCCCGCAGATGCTCGCCAAGAATTCTCGCCCAGGCGCGAAATCCTTCTCCCAGCCGTACCGGAACAGCATCCTGTAAGTGAGTTCTTCCCGACTTAACCACATCTTGAAAAGCGATCGCCTTTTCATTCAGTGCCGCGATCGCCGAATCTAAAGCCGGATACAAAGAATGAGTCAAAGCCAGCAACCCTCCAATCCGAATTGCCGTGGGAATAACATCATTAGTAGACTGACCGTAATTAACATGGTCATTGGGACTGACGCGCTGATAATTTCCCTTTTCTGCTCCCAAAAGTTCTAGAGCGCGATTGCCCAGAACTTCATTCACATTCATGTGATGAGAAGTTCCTGCCCCAGCCTGATAAACATCGACAACAAATTGATCGCGAAACTGTCCTTGCAGGACTTCATCCGCAGCTTGAGCGATCGCCTTCGCTATGTCATCAGGAATGCAGCCGAGTTCCCCATTGGCGATCGCCGTCGCTTTTTTGATTAAAATGCAGGCATCAATGTATGTAGAAAGGGGTTTGAGTCCGCTAATGGAAAAGTTTTCTGTTGCTCTAAGGGTTTGAATCCCATAGTAAACATCCTTGGGGAGTTGGCGTTCTCCCATCGAGTCGCGTTCGATGCGATAATCTAATTCGGTCATGAGTCTCTTAAATTCGGGTCGCAATGGCTGTCAAATCATCCTATCAGGTTGCGCGATCGCTATTTCCTCAACACTCATCATAACTTGAGTTCGCGCTGGCATAATTTTATTGTAATCTATCTAAAGTGCGATACTGAATAGCCTCGGCAACGTGCTGAGAACTAATCTTCTCCTCTGCCGCTAAATCCGCGATCGTGCGAGATACCTTGAGAATTCGATCCATTGCTCTTGCGGAAAGCCCTAACTTGCGAATTGCCATTTCTAATAAATTGCGACTGGTTTCATCCAAAGCGCAAAACTGTTGGAGGTGACGGCTTTTCATTTCCGCATTGCAACGGATGCTAGTATCATTGCTAAAGCGTTTGCGAGCGCGATCGCGGGCAATTTCAACCCGTTCTCGAATCGGTTTTGAGGGTTCCCCCGCAGCCTGTCGCGTCATCTCTTCCGGTTTCAAGCGATTAACTGCGACTTGTAAATCGATGCGATCCATCAACGGTCCCGATAATTTTGCCCAGTAATTTTCCCGTTGTCGAGGAGAGCAAGTACAGGCTTGAATTGAGTCGCCATAGTAACCGCAAGGACAAGGATTGGTACTGGCAACTAGGGTAAATTGTGCGGGAAACATCACCGATTGACGAGTGCGAGAAATGGTGACGCAACCATCTTCTAAGGGTTGACGCAAAAACTCTAAAACATTGCGTTTAAATTCCGTCAGTTCGTCTAAAAATAGGACTCCGCGATGAGCCAAAGAAATTTCCCCAGGACGAGGAATGCTCCCTCCTCCTACTAATGAAGGTCCCGATGCAGAGTGATGGGGACCGCGAAAAGGTCGCTCTTCAATTAATGTACCTTTATTTTTCAATAAACCTGCAACAGAATGAATTTGCGATACTTCTAGAGCTTCTGCAAAAGAAAGTGAAGGCATGATTCCAGGCAATCGCTTTGCTAACATGGTTTTGCCACTGCCAGGAGGACCGACCAAGATGAGGTTATGACCCCCTGCTGCGGAAATTTCCAAGGCACGACGGGCATGATTTTGTCCTTTTACTTCTTTTAAATCCGAGATACCTAGCCTCTGCCGATTTGATTCAATTTTGACATTAAATATTGCTGGGGAATGGTCTTCCGGTTGGCAAAGAAAAGTTGCAACTTGAGATAAATGTTTGAACCCATAGACCTTTAAACCCTCAACAACAGCAGCTTCGCGCACATTATCTTCGGGAACAACTAAACCCGTCATACCCATGCGTTGTGCCGCAGCAGCAATAGGTAAAACCCCCGCAACCGATCGCAAACTACCATCTAAAGAAAGCTCTCCTAAAAAGAGGAAATCTCCCAATAATTGTGGGTCTATTTGCTCAGAAGCTGCCAGAATTCCAATGGCGATCGGCAGATCGAAACTCGGACCTTCTTTGCGTAAGTCTGCTGGGGTTAAATTAATTAATATAGGTCGCATGGGAAAAATTAACCCCGAATTTTTTAAGGCTGCCTTGACTCGCTCTCGAGATTCTTGGATCGCCGCATCGGGCAATCCCACGACAATAACTTTCGGCAATCCTCCCGAAACATCGACCTCTACTCCCACTTTAATCGCATCAATGCCAACGATAGACGCACTCCAAACTCTAGCCAGCATAATTTTTCAGCCAAACCACTGTATAAATGTAGTTTACTGGTGAATCGGTCGTTGCAGAGGCGATCGCTTTCTTGAGAAAATAAAAATATCTATTACTGACTACCCAATTAATAAACATGGAAACTATTTTCAGCAAAATTATCCGCAAAGAAATTCCAGCCGATATTGTTTATGAGGACGAGCTTTGCCTCGCCTTCAAGGATGTTAGCCCCCAAGCCCCCACTCATATCCTGGTCATCCCCAAAAAACCGATTCCCCGACTTTCCGAAGCTGTTTCAGATGACCATGCTTTGATGGGACACTTGCTCCTTAAGGTCAAGGAGGTTGCAGAGCAAGCCGGATTAACCAATGGCTATCGAGTTGTCATTAATAATGGTAACGATGGCGGCCAAACCGTGGATCACTTGCACCTGCACATTTTGGGCGATCGCCAGATGGGTTGGCCGCCAGGTTAAATAAATTTTTTTGCAAAACTCTTTACAAAACGAAATATATCCGTTAGTATAGACTCAAGCCGGTTTACAAAAGCCTGCGAATCTATAAACCACGCAATCATAACCAATGACTACAACAGTACAAACTCAACAAAGCGCATCTTTGTGGGAACGTTTCTGTCAGTGGATTACCAGCACCAATAACCGTATTTATATCGGTTGGTTCGGTACCCTGATGATCCCCTGCCTGCTCACCGCAACCACCTGCTTCATCATCGCTTTTGTCGCAGCTCCTCCCGTGGACATCGACGGAATCCGCGAACCCGTTGCTGGTTCCTTGCTCTACGGAAACAACATTATTTCCGGTGCAGTCGTTCCTTCCTCCAACGCGATCGGGCTTCACTTCTACCCCATCTGGGAAGCAGCCAGCCTCGATGAATGGCTCTACAACGGCGGACCTTACCAGTTAGTGATCTTCCACTTCCTCCTCGGTTGCTTCTGCTACCTCGGTCGTCAGTGGGAATTGAGCTACCGCTTAGGAATGCGTCCTTGGATTTGCGTTGCTTACGCTGCGCCTTTATCCGCCGCTTGTGCAGTCTTCTTAGTCTATCCTATGGGTCAAGGTTCCTTCTCTGACGGAATGCCTTTAGGAATCAGTGGAACATTCAACTTCATGTTGGTCTTCCAAGCCGAGCATAACATCCTGATGCACCCCTTCCATATGTTAGGAGTAGCAGGAGTCTTCGGTGGAGCATTGTTCTCCGCAATGCACGGTTCATTGGTAACATCCTCCTTGGTACGCGAAACCACCGAGAACGAATCCTTGAACTACGGCTACAAATTCGGACAAGAAGAAGAAACCTACAACATCGTTGCAGCCCACGGCTACTTCGGTCGCTTAATCTTCCAGTATGCCAGCTTCAACAACTCTCGCGCCCTGCACTTCTTCTTAGGAGCATGGCCGGTAATCGGAATCTGGTTCACCTCTTTAGGTGTCAGCACCATGGCATTTAACTTGAATGGATT
>NZ_JAYGHV010000129.1:0-30270 GCF_034932145.1 Spirulina sp. 06S082
ATGTCTTGCAACGAGCCAAGATTATTGGCAGTAGTTTAGCATTGCAAGAGTTTGAAGATAATTTGAGAGACGGATTTTGATGAAAAGGCGATCGCTTTCCGAGGTAATGATAACGTAGAAACTTTGGTCAATTTCCCAACCACTTAAAAGAATTCCGGTGGTAAAATTCAAGCGATCGCGCTAAAATAAAATAAGTTGAGATGCTATTTAACAAAAATGACTTATTCACTGACTATTCCAGCGATTGTTGAATCAATTGCAGCCCTTTCAGAGGAAGAGCGATCGCAATTGTTTATACAACTATACGAACATCATCTCATTACTCAAATCACGAATGAGATTCTCAGAGAAAATCCTAGCATTCAATCTTCTAACTTGAAGAACGAAGAAGAAAAAGAAGAATTAGATTTAGATATTGCTAAGGATCCTTTAGTGGGTTTATTTTCTAGCGATCCTCACACCCTCAAGATTTTCTGAGAGTTGCAGATATTAAAGGATGTACCAAGAGCGATCGCGATATTAAAAAATATATAGAAATTGATGGCGAAGAAAATAGACACTAAACTTTATTGAAAAGTGCGATACCACTGAGCCAAACGATAGGGAGAAACCCCGAGAAAATATCCTAAAATAATAACTTGATTAATCGCTGTTGTTTTCAAAACACCTAATTTTTGCCAGCGACGACCGGACGTTAAAACGGGATGAGGGACAATATAAATGCGTCCTGCTTTTCTCAATTGACGCACAAATTCAAAATCCTCCATTAAAGGAATATCAGGAAATCCTCCCAAGTCTTGAAAAGTTGTCGCTTTCAAAAATAAAGATTGATCTCCATAGGGAAGAGAACAGTAATGCGATCGCAAATTTACCATCCTTTCTACCCAACGCAATGCTCTCATTTCTCCTGCAATTTTCAATTCAAAAGCCCCAGCAATAGCTTGCGATCGCCCTAGGGTATCCTGCACCATTTTGGCATATCCTCGAGGCAAATGAGTATCGGCATGAAGAAACAATAAAATCTCCCCCGAGGCGATCGCAGCACCAGTATTCATTTGTTTTGCCCTTCCTGTTTGAGGAGAAGAAATTGTTATCGCACCCCATTCTTGAGCCAATTTTAGGGTATCATCTTCACTTCCCCCATCAACCACAATAATTTCTAGAGAAGGACTTTTTTCAAGGGTAAGTAACGTTGTTTGAATTGTTTTCGCTTCATTCAAAACGGGAATAATAATAGAAATCACTATCGGTTAATGGGTAATCAAGAATTGTAACGGCGGCTAAATGCTATAATAACCCGATGACTAGCAACCCACAACTAACGATGAAGTACAATACTCTCGGCGACAGCGATTTACGAGTCTCAGAAATTTGTTTGGGAACAATGACCTACGGTCAGCAGAATACAATACAACAAGCACATCAACAACTCGACTATGCTGTAGAACGAGGGATCAACTTTATCGATACCGCAGAAACTTACTCAACTCCCATGAACCCCAAAACTCAGGGAAAAACTGAGGAATATATTGGAGAATGGTTAGCCAAACAACAGCGCGATCGCCTTATTATCGCGACAAAAATTGCCGGCTATGCCCCACAATTATCATGGATTCGAGAAGGGAAAAATCATCTCAATCGTAAGAATATAGAACAAGCGATCGAGGCAAGTTTGAAACGTTTAAAAACTGATTATATCGATCTCTATCAAATTCACTGGCCGGATCGTTATGTTTCGCTTTTTGGTCGGGCTAATTATGATATTGCGAGTAGACGAGAAACCGTTCCTATTCAAGAACAATTAGAAGTATTTGCTGATTTAATTAAAGCAGGAAAAATTCGCTATTTGGGTTTGAGTAATGAAACACCTTGGGGAGTTTGCGAATTTTCTCATTTAGCTAAACAATTGGGATTACCCAAAGTTATCTCTATTCAAAATTCATATAATTTGCTGAATCGCGTTTTTGATATTCATCTTTCTGAAGCCTGTCACGAAAATAATATTAGTTTATTGGCTTATAGTCCCTTAGCTTTTGGTCATTTAACTGGGAAATATTTAGAGGAAATTCCAGCTAATTCTCGGGCTGGTTTATTTCCCCAATTTGATGAACGCTATCAGAAACAAAACCGGATCGAAGCGGTAAGTAGTTATGTTGAAATTGCGAAAAAATACGCTCTAAGTCCAACGCAAATGGCTTTAGCTTTCGTGCGATCGCGTTGGTTTGTCACCAGTACCATTATCGGTGCAACAACCATGGCACAATTACAGGAAAACATTGATAGCCTAAACATTGAATTAAGTCAAGAAGTTTTAACAGAAATTGACGAAATTCAAGCTCGTTATCCTAACCCAACACCTTAACAATTATCAATTATAAATTATTAATGAACAATGAAAGAAAATGCAAATTCTAACTATAAATATCAAGTAGGGGGAACTCTTCCCAGTGATGCCAAAACTTACGTCCTGCGTCAAGCAGATAGTCAACTTTACGAAGGACTCAAAGCAGGAGACTTTTGCTATGTTTTGAACTCCCGACAGATGGGAAAATCGAGTTTGCGCGTTCGCACAATGAAACATTTACAAGAAGATAATATTCTTTGTGCAGATATCGATTTAACGTTAATCGGCACCCAAAACGTAACTTCAGAAGAATGGTATGGAGGTATTGTTAGTTGTTTGCTGGGATGGTTTAAGTTAGAAATTGATGCTGGAGAATGGTGGCAAGAACGAGATATTATTCCTCCTCTGCAACGGTTAGATCGATTTTTAGAAACGGTTTTACTTCCTCAAGTTTCTGAAAATATTGTGATTTTTATTGATGAAATTGACAATGTTTTAGGTCTAGATTTTAAAGATGATTTTTTTGCATTTATTCGTGCTTGTTATAATAAAAGAGCCGATAATCCTGAATACAATCGTTTAACATTTTGTTTGTTGGGAGTTGCTAAACCTACTGATTTGATTGAAGACCAATATAGAACGCCATTTAACATCGGTTATGGTATTGAATTACAGGGCTTTGAATGGGAAGATGCAAAATCTTTAATTAGTGGTTTAGTCGGTATTATTCGCCATCCTCATTTTGCCCTCAAAACTATTCTTGATTGGACGGGAGGACAGCCTTTTTTAACTCAAAAACTCTGTCAGCTATTACAAACTCATGCAGGAAATCTTTGTTGGGAATTTAGTAAAGAACAGCAAATTGAATGGATCGATCGGGTTATTCACACTCATCTCATCGATCGCTGGCAAACTCGAGATGAGCAAGAACATTTTAATACAATTTGCCGTCGTCTTCTCAGCAATCCTAAGCGAAATAGAACCTTGATTTCTCTTTATTGGCAAATTTTACAAGGCATTGAAATTACCAGCGATCGCACTCCTGAAAAACTAGATTTGCGCCTATCGGGTTTAGTGGTGGAACGAGAGGGGAAATTACAAGTTTATAATCGCATCTATGCCGCTATTTTTAATCTTGATTGGACAACTCAAACTTTAGCTCAATTATGTCCTTATGGTAAACAATTAGAAGAATGGGTAGCTTCTAATTGTCAAGAAACGACTCATCTTTTAAGAGGGAAAAGTTTGCAAGATGCTCTCGCTTGGACTAGCGATCGCAGTTTAAGCGATCGCGATTACCAATTCTTAACCGCAAGCCAGATTTTAGAACGTCAAGAAGTTCAAAATGCCTTAGAAGCATCCAAACAAGAATCCATTGCGATCGCACAAAGTTTAGTGGGGAAAATCAACAATCCTCTTATTGTTTTAAAAGCAATTTTATCTTGGACTAATGGACAACCCAATTTAACACAAAACCTCTGTAAATTTGTTCTTCTACATCCTGACTTATTAATGCAGGGGGATGTCGTTGAAAATATTAATGAAATCGTGCGATCGCAACTGATCGATGTCTGGGAAAACAGCAGTGACGAAATAAATCAACCTTTAAGACAATTGCGCGATCGCCTATTAGCTGACTCGGAAAATGCACTGGAAAACTTACAAACATATCGTAAAATTTTAGAGAGTGCTACCCTTGAAAACCCTGAAAAAGTAATCCCGTTAATCGATATAGGGCTGATCTTGCGAGATGGCGATCGCTTTGTGGTGACTAATTCTCTTTATCAAGAAGTATTTAATCTAGAATGGACGGATCGAAAACTAACTCTACTCGAAGAAGGATTAGCCCGAGAACAACGTAAAAAAGCCTTAAAAACAGCCGCATGGGGAATAATTTCGGCAATGTTCTTGGCTTTAGGAGCTACCTTGATTTTAACATGGTCTACTCTGACGGATATTTCCGATCGCTTGATTCCACTTTCGACTATTCCTCAACCCGAAAATCCCTTGATTTTAGCGGGAATTTTACTAAGTTTAATTGTAATTTATTTAATTGCTAAAATTGGAGGAGAACTATCAAAATGGCTGGGTTTTCCTGCGGTATTGGGAGAATTAATTGGTGGTGTTCTTGTCGGAGGAAGTGGGCTACATTTGCTTGTTTTTCCTGAAATTGGAGTCGATCATTCTTTTTCGGAAATTATGACTTTTCTCGCTGCAACAACTCCCATGAATTCAGCCATAGCAGAAACTGTCTTTCAAGGGCAAAGTCAAGTCGTTTCTATTCTAGCAAATTTTGGCGCAATTATTCTGCTTTTTGAAATTGGTTTGCAATCCAATTTGCAGGAATTGTTAAAAGTTGGGCTGAAGTCTTTAATAGTTGCTTTTGTGGGAGTCATTTTACCTTTTACCGCAGGAACATTGGGACTCATGTATTTATTTCAAGTTCCTCTAACTCCTGCCTTATTTGCCGGGGCTGCGTTAACGGCAACCAGTATTGGAATTACCTCGCGAGTATTATCAGAATTAAAAATAAAGGACAATCTTAACGCTGAAAATGCACTCAATTCTCCAGAAGGAAAAATTATTTTAGGTGCAGCCGTTTTAGATGATATTCTAGCAATTATCATTTTAGCTGTAGTTACTAGCTTAACAAAGACAGGCTATCTTGAAATTGGACATTTAATCTCTCTTAGTTTGGGTGCATTGGCTTTTTTGGTGAGTGCAATTTTCTTAGGTCGTTTATTTAATAATCTTTTCATTATGCTTGCCGATCGCCTCAGCACTCGCGGTCAATTAATTGTTCCTACACTGACTTTTGCACTCATTTTGGCTTATATTGCTCAAGTCTTAGAATTAGAACCCATTCTCGGTGCATTTACAGCAGGATTAGTATTTAAAGAAGCCAATCAAGGACAAACCTTACAAAAACAAATTGCCCCTATTGCCGATCTCCTTATTCCTGTCTTTTTTGTAACTATAGGTGCAAAAGCAAACTTTTTAGTTTTATTGCCTAATTATTTCGATAACGATCGCCGCTTATTAATGGCAGGATTTTTGATTTTAGTCGCTGTTTTAGGTAAAATTATTGCTGGGTTTACAGTCTGGCAAGAATCAAAATTAAATCGTTTAGCGATCGGCATTAGTATGATTCCTCGAGGAGAAGTCGGATTAGTTTTTGTTGGAGTGGGTTCGGCTATTGGAGTATTGCCCGAATCTTTAGAAGCAGCTATCGTTTTAATGGTCATTTTGACGACTTTTTTAATGCCTTTTTGGTTGCGTTTGATTTGGAATGGGTAGGGGTTTGGTCTCCAAACCCTATGTAGGGGTTTGGTCTCCAAATCCTATGTAGGGGTTTGGTCTCCAAACCCTATAAGTTGACCAGTAGGTCAGTTTAAACTATGATGAAAGGAGTTAGAATATAAAAGCCGCATCTATGCCTAAAATTGTAGATAAAGAAAAAAAGCGACACGAAATTGTAGAAGCATCTGTGCAAGTGTTTAAATGCAGAGGATATCAAGGAACGCGGATTATTGATATTGCAAAAGAAGCGGGTATTGGCAAAGGAACAGTTTACGAGTATTTCAACAGCAAAGATGAAATTATTCTCAGTGTTTTTGATGAATTGTTTCTCGATTACGAACAATTGCTTTATACTCGTGCTAATAGCGATCGCCCCCCCATTGAAGAACTATTAAGCAGTGTTGCCAGTGCTTTTGAAGATTTGGACAATTGTTCGGAACTAATTCCCGTATATTTTGAATTGTGGAGTTCTAGGCAACTGTGTGAAAGTTTAGGATTGCAATCAAGAATGGGACAATGGTTTGAAAGATTGAGTGCCGCTTATACAAAATTAATTGAAAAGGGACAGCGATCGCAAGAAATTTCTCGAGAAATTGAGGCAAGGGCTTTTGCTCGAACGCTAGTTAGTGCTATTGATGGTATAATTTTACATTACTGTTTATTTAAGCCAGATAAAGTCTTTTTTGCTAAACAAAAACAGGAATTAGAACGAACGCTGCGCCGATCGCTTTTACCTTAAACCCTGGTGTAATAAATGTTTTTCACGTGACTTTTTTCACTTCAGCCATTGTAATTCAGAGACAGAGTTACTCGCCAAAACTTGCCCGCGACTGACAACATAGCGTACTGTAGCACGACGGCGTAATGTATCATAAGGATCGATCGCATCTAAGACAATTAAATTAGCAGGTTTTCCTTCAGTAATGCCATATTCCGGCTCAATATCTAACGTTTTTGCGCCATAATTTGTAATCATTTCGTAACAGGCATCCATTTCATTTCTTCCCATCATTTGACAGACATGAATCGCCATATATGCCGCATCTAACATATTCCCGATACCAAAATTGTACCACGGATCGCACACGCAATCGTTACCTAAACTAACATTTAATCCTTTCTGCCAAAGCTCTTTCACTCGCGTCACTCCTCGTCGTTTGGGATAAGTATCTGTTCTGCCTTGTAAGGTAATATTAATGAGAGGGTTAGCGATAAAATTAAGTTGAGTGCGTTGTAGAAATCCCATCAACTTATAGGCATAAGCATTATTATAAGAACCAAAAGCAGTGGTATGACTAGCAGTTACTTTTCCCTTCATCTCTGTACGAATTGCACAAGCAGCAATAGTTTCTAAAAAACGGGCTTGTTCGTCATCAATTTCATCGCAGTGAATATCAATCAAACGAGTATATTTTTCTGCCAGTTCAAAAATACGATGAACGGATTTTACGCCATCTTCTCGGGTTAATTCGTAATGAGGAATACCTCCGACAACATCTGCACCTAATTTGAGCGCTTCTTCAAGTAAACTTTCATTATCTGAATTGCTGTAAATACCATCTTGAGGAAAAGCAACAACTTGTAATGTTATCCAGTCTTTCACCTCTTCTCGTACTTCTAAAAGCGCTTTTAAGGCAATCAAATTCTTTTCGCTGACATCAGCATGAGTTCTGACAAAAAGAGTCCCTTGGGATGCTTGTAGCCGAAGCGTTGAGATCGCTCTTTTTTTTGCATCTTCTAGGGTTAAAGATTGTTTGCGTTCTCCCCATATTTGAATCCCTTCAAATAGAGTTCCGCTTTCATTCCAACGCGGTTCTCCCATTGTTAAAGCCGAGTCGAGATGAATGTGAGATTCTACAAAAGGAGGTGAGACAAATTGTCCTGCAACATCAATTTCTTTTGCCCCCGATCGCGCTAAATTGGGAGTAATAGCACAGATCGTTCCTCCTTCAATACCAATATCAACCTCTTGTTGTAGATTTCCCAATACTTTAGCGCGACGCAAGACTAATTCGTAATCTGACATAATCCACAGCTATTTCGATGATTTTTAGCATAACAGATAGAAGAAGAGATTGTCTACTGTCTTAGCAACTGCTTCAGTATCGATCGCCTCTCCTTTATTGAAAAATTAATTTTCATTCTTTTCGTTTTCATCCTCTTCGTTTTCCTCCTCTGTACTTTCAACAAACTCTCGCAATCTCAATAATGCAAAAGTTTGACCTAAACTCAAAGGTAACAAGGAAATTCCCTCTAAGCGGGACTGAACCCAACCCTCTCCCCAATGCCATTCGTGATAGCCATCAATACCTTGACTCAATAATAAGCGCACGCATTCTGAACTAACAACATCTACGTGATGTTCTACGGTAATAAATCCCGTTTTTGCTGTAAATATAGTTCCCGAAGTTAACTCCTCCGGCAATTTTTCTTCAAACTGTTGAGGAAATAACCATTGGCGAAAATTCTCTGGACGCAGTAAACTTTCCCCAATGGTTTTTGCTGATGCTTCTAGTTCAATTCGCAAACAACTTTTCTGAAAATTTCCAAACATAATCTCTCACGGGTAACGGGTGACTGATAAATGATAACTAATTCAAAGCCATCCTTTTTTAGCTTTGGCGATTTTGGGCGGGTGAACGGGTTCGACATCGTAAAATGTTCCTAACCCTTCATATTCTGCCAAATAATCTGACTCGTACAAAGTCCGAACCCGATCGCGAGGGCGATCGATGTTGACTTGGGTGGGTAAAGTTGCACCAGTTTCGTCCAGGAGGAAGCGATCGGCTAACTGTTTGGATTGTTCGAGATTGCTTAATTCTAAAGCTAAATCCTTCAATAATTTTAAATAGGTATGATTATCGATCGCCTCGGTAGCAAAGCGATGAATTTTCACCTTAACTGCTTGGGTCTGACTGTGGAGAAAACCGCCAATTTGATGCGATTGTTCGTAATTGGGTGCCTCTCCTGCGAGGAGGGATAAGGTGGTGAGAATAGCTTCGCGTCGCTGTCCTTCCATGCGATCGAGATAGTGGGTGCGATCGCACATTTCTAAAAACTCTCCTAAAACCGATCTCGCTGTTTCTTCTACCTGCGATCGCAAATTATCGGGAATTTCCGAACTCATGGGATCAACTTGACAGAGTAAATCCACTAAAGGACGGTTCCACTGTTCGATTTTCTTGGCAATTTCTTTCTTTTTCAAGCCCCAGAAATAAGAAATCAAATGGGAAACAATAATCGCTTGGAAAGGATACAAAGCAATACTATCAGCCGGATAGGTGAAAATATAATCCGGTGCGTAGTCGGGAATATTTTGTAAGGTTTCGCGATCGCTTTGATGGGCGATAAAAAAGGAAGTTGCAACTCGAGGACCAATTTCGCTGGCAGATTTAATCGCCCGCGCATTAAAAAATGACCAACTGGGGGGCGGTGCATTATGCCCTAAAATCGATCCTAAAGTGTGGCGAGTACGGCGTTTCATGTGGGCATATTTACCATGTTGGAACTGGAAGAAATGCCAACCCGCAAACATTTCTTGAATCATTTCTGCGGCTTTATGTGCCTGTTCTTCGGGGACTCCATCAACATATCCCGTATAAACAAAATCGAAATTTCCTCCCACCAATTCAGCACACATTTTTTCAATTTCGGCAATGAGTTCTTTATCTCCAACAATTTCTTCAATTACATCGGGTAAACCAGCCAGTTCTTGATAGATTTTTTGGGCATACTCTGAGGAAATATCGCCGCGAATTTCGCCGATATAAGTATGCAAAGCTAATTGCCATTGTAGGGAGGCCATCGCAGCAAAAGTAGACCCAACGCATTCTTCTTCGGGTAAGTTTGTAATACCCGCACCTGCTGCTGGATGAATGATAGCATCAAGTCCTCGACCGATATTCCCTAATGGACTGGCCTCAATATTCGTAATCGCATAAATCCAAGGGGTTTTAGTGGCGATAAAATCTTGTAAATGTTGGGGTAAATCTTCTCGCAGCGTATCGGGTTTTATCAGCGATTTTAGTTCTTCTAAGCGTGCTTTCGCGACAATAGTTTCGGCTAAATTGCGATCGCGACGTTGAATTTCTGCCTCAATTTTTGCAACCACAGAGGGCAAACTAGCGAGTTCGTGAGTTAATTTAATTGTGTCGGATGTTCCTCCAGAATTTGAGTTGGCAATAAATAAAGTTTTACTGCTAGTAGAAGGAGGAATCGTATCCGATCCGGTAAACCCATCTAAATTCATAATTGGGAGAGTATTTAAACATAACTTCCTCGCCATATTTCCCGCGATCGCATTGATTAAAAAGGAAGTTCCTGCTGCACCGGTAATAATTTGTTGTAATTCTTGAATGCGTTGATTTCGTAAGGTTTCATTCTCTGTTCCCATCATTAAACCAATGCCAGTTTCTCCTGTACGAAGTTTCACTGTACCATCGTAGGATTTTTGGAATAATTTCTCGGTATTTTTTCGTAAGGCTAAGGGTTGAATAACGATAATTTCTTCCCCATATTTATTATAAGGACAGGGAATCGGTTGATTCTCTAAATCTCGATAGTCAATCTTGAAAACTTTTAAAGATGTTAAACGTTCTCGCCGGATATCGGTATGGATATAAGCCTCAACTTGATGTTGTTTTTCAATGCCAATGAGAGGTATTTCTTGACCGCGATAGATATTGAATAATTTTACCCGTCCATCAGCACTCACCTCGACTATTTCACCAGGGAGAACATCGTAAATAGGGGCAACTCCTTCAGTAATATAAGCGGTTGCTTGTAAATCTTTTAAGAAGGTAACTTCTTGAGCAATTTTATCGGCTATTTCGATTTTTCCCTCTGCGAGAGATTGGGGATTTAAGAGAATAACTTGTTCTTTGAGGGCATTTTCTTCAGAAGCAGACAGAAAAGAAAGACGATTATAATTCTTGAGATCGTAGGATTTGGGAATATAAAAAATAAGTTCTCCTCCTTCTTCTCCACCGCGTTCTGTTCCACCGCGCAACATGGTAAAAGCCCCACCGCTTAGTAAACCATGACTGGGTTTACCCAAGGGAGTAAAAGATTGAAAGGTGAATTTATTTTCGGGGTTAGAATATTCAAAAATACGGGCAACAAGGGCAGATGTAATCGTCGTTTGTTGCGCCCCCGCTTGTGCCATTGTTGTTGCTAAACCCAACAATTCTGCAATCTTTTCACTGGCTAAAGATTGGCTATCATCCCGCAGAAAACCCTGTTGTAAAAACTCTTGAATGGGTTTACCATTATTATTACAAAAGATAATTGTTTTATCTTGCAGTTTAACTTGTAAGGTTTTCTGGGCAAATTGTTCTCCTAGGAAATAATGCCCAACATGACCATTACTATCTGTTGTTGCCCGATCGCTATTGAGATAATCGGGGTCTACATAAGCGAGACGATGGAGTGCAGCAGCAAGGCGATCGCGGCGAAGATGTTCGTAAAGAAAGCGTTTTAGGGCGGGTTCGACGCAAGAATCGGAGTTGGAGGAGAAGCGAAATCCTTCGTAACTTAAAAAATATTTGTATCTTACCGCGTCGTTAATATCTCCATTGTGAGTATCGGAAAAAATACTTTCTCCGAGGTCGCGATCGCCTTCTTCAAAGAAAAGTTGTCCTTCTTGACTCAGTTGATAAATGCGGATTTTGGGTTGTACTAAGCATTCTTGATGGGGATGGGCATTACTTTCAGAGTACATATCTCCTTGAGATGCCTGGCGAACGTGAGTCTCCCAATTTGTGATAAAATCTGTATTCTCTAAATCTATTTTATTTAAAAGCGTATTCCATGTTTTCAGTAAATCTCCACCATCTCGAGACAGTTTAACCCCTGTCGATGCCTCGGTTTGAATGCGTGCTGTTACTTCAGTCATTTCTGCATGGGACAGTCCGCGATCGCATTCTCCGACGATATTTAAAATGGTATTGAGAGAAATCGTCCCGATCGCCATTCCTGCCGCATCATAACCAGCTTTGGTACTCTTTTTGGAGCAATCTTCTGCCAGTGCCGTCGCATAGGAGGTGCGATCGTGTAATGTAGCTTGGATAATCTCGGTTGGACGCACCCGATAGGTTCCCGTTTCCGGGTCTTTGGTAAAGAACAGATGTTCGATTTTGACGGGACTCAGAAAAACGTTGAAGTTACGGCACATGGTTCAGTTATCAATTACCAATTATCAATAGGTCGATTGGATCTGACGAATCGAATTCGCCATCCCTCAACCTCAATTATCAATTATCAACTATTAATGATTGATTGAGTACAATTACTCAAAAATAAAAGGGTTGACAATTTTTTTTAAATATGCAAGCGCTATTTAACGATGGTGGATAGGAGAAAAACGATAAGAATTATAAAGATGAGTTGGTTTAATTCGCTACCGTTTTATGTTTATACTTGAAAGTAGAGGGCAAAAACAGCCGTCAAGTTTCGGGAGGAATTTTCGGGAGGATATATGGCAAAAAACTTGGTCAACCTAACCCTTTTATTCGTGAAGGAGGATATTAATCAAATCCTCACGGAACAACCCGACCATATTCAAAAAGATTTTATGAAAAGAGATTTGTTTCCCGATTTAATTGCCTACGTTTTAAGTCGGATCCCTAATAACTATAACGTATTTGAAGAAGAAAGAATGCCTCCTATTCATTCTTATCTTTTAAGTGAATCGGCGGAACGGCAGTTGGCGCGAGAACAAATGATTCGTCGGGGAATTTATGTGGTTTTAGAAAAGAGTTTTCATAAAACAATTTCTACGGCACATTTAAAAAAGGAAAAAGAACCTTTATCGGTTTAGGGAAAGGCAAAGGGGGAAAGGCAAGAGGCAAAAGGCAACAGGCAACAGTATAACCCCATAACCTCCTAGTGGTCTGTCAAGGATTTCTTGGCGGGCAAGGCCGTATCGCGATAACCCTAATCCATTTCAATGGATTTTTTGTATGAGACAGGGATTTTCAATCCCTGGCGGATCGGGCTATACTCGTCATTTTAAGTATGACAGACCACTAGAGTTTAACGCACAATTTGGCGCATATAGTTTCCCCAAAGTTGTGCTGCTTGGGAACTACTACTGCGAGTGGGGGAATTATCATCATTCCCTAACCAAATCCCTGTGACGAATTGCCGAGAAGGAATATAACCGACAAACCATAAATCGATAGCGCGATCGGTTGTTCCCGTTTTTCCCGCTTCTCCCCAACCGATCGCGGCATTTTTCCCGGTTCCCCCTTGTACAACCCCTTGTAGTAAAGTGGTTAGAGTTTGGGCGATCGCGCCAGAAATAGCTTGTTGGGTTGCCCCCTCATCCGTCGCAAAATCATAAATAACGCGACAAGTTTGAGGGTTTTCGGGATCGCTACAATCCCCACTATCGAGAATGCGCTGAATGGCATGAGGGCGACTCCACAGCCCATTATTCGCCAAAGCACCATAGGCTCCTGTCAATTCCAATACATTTACCTCGCTTTCTCCTAAAACCAGCCCTGGAGAGGCGCGTAATGGGGATTGAATGCCCAAACGTTGTGCCATTGCGATCGTATTATTCAATCCGGCATCTTTAGCAACCCGCAACGCCACCGCATTCTCCGACTGTGCCAAACCTCGATACATATCAATATTACCGCTACTGCGCTCGCAACCGCGATAGTTTTGTCCCTGCCAAGAAACCGGGGCGCAAGAATAGGTTTTACTGGGGGAATTTCCCGCCGCGATCGCCGCAGCATAGGCAAAGACCTTAAAAGTCGATCCCGGTTGTCGTTGTGCCTGAGTTGCCCGATTGAACTGACTTTTACTATAATCCACTCCCCCCACCAGTGCTAAAATTTCCCCCGTTTTACTATCGAGAGTAACGATCGCCCCCTGTTGGAAATTTAAGCGAGATCCATCCCCTTCCACAGCATTTTTGAGGGCTTTCTCAGCCTCCTTTTGCTTATCAATATCTAATCCCGTTTCCACAATAAAATTACCCTCCCTAGCCAAACCTTCCCCCAATAAATCTTCAATTTCTGTAAAAACATAACTGTAAAAATAGGGCGCAATGGTATTGGAGAGGGCATCTTGTGCCTCGGGACTGACCTCAATCCGCGATCGCCTGGCACGAGTTGCTTCCTCCTGAGATACCATCCCCAACTGTGCCATGCGAGTCAAGATGCGATCGCGCAACTGTACCGCCGTCTTATAATCTTGTACCGGATTGTAACTATTCGGGGCGGGTAAAATAGCCACCAAACTCGCCGCTTCTGAAAGAGTCAAATCCGCCGCCGATTTATTAAAATAAAACCGCGCTGCATCTTCAAACCCATAACTGCCGATGCCCAAATAAACGCGATTCAAATAGGTTTTCAACAATTCATCTTTGCTATAAAAAGTTTCTAACTTTAAAGAGACGATCGCCTCGCGAATTTTGCGCCCTGCGGTATTCGATCGCCCCGTATATTCAGGATATAAACTCCGCGCTAATTGTTGAGTAACAGTACTTCCCCCCTGGGCGATGCCCTGCTTTTGGACATTAATAATCACAGCCCGCAAAATCCCCAAAGGATCGACCCCCAAATGCCAATAATAGCGACTGTCTTCCGAAGCAATGACAGCTTTGGGAAGATAAGGAGAAAAATCCGACAAACGCTTTAACTCTCGATGGGCATCGGTCCGCAGGGGACGTAAAGGCGTTTCTCCATCTCGGGCGTTGACCACTACGGGACCTTGAACCCCCAAAGGTAAAGGATTGACGGGAATTTTCGTCCATTCTACAAGAATTAAGGCGGTAATAATCCCCGTAATACCCCCCACCCCGTAGAGGCTGTAACGCAGGAGACGCACCCATAAGGGAGGAGGATTGTGAAATTGAATCCGGACACCATTGGCCAATTCAGGAGGACCGAGAGTGAGGACATCTCCATGACGGAGAAAAAGGGTATCCAAACGCCGTCTTTTAATATAAACCCCATTCGTCGATCGCTCATCTCGGAGGAGAAAATTTTGCGGATGCTGGCGATCGCGCGTCAGGGACAAATGCACTTGACTCACCACCGGATTTCGCACCACAATATCACTTTGGCGAGAACTGCGTCCCAAGGTATATTTATCGCCAATTAAAGGATGTATCTCCGCTTCATCGGCATTTTCTTCCTGTACCCACAATTCTGGAACCCTTGCCCCCGGTTTGAGGGCAAATGCCGTGTTAACCTGCGCTTGGATAGTTTGGGCAATTTGGGTAAAGATTTGTGTGACAGGATTGTTAGCCATTGTTGAAAATTGGTGAAATACTGCGATCGTGAATTGTTGCCTTTTGCCTAAGCTGTTCAGCATCTAAACGACATCATCAAGAATCCCAGAAACCGGGTAGTGCGAGCATCTTGCTCGCTAGAGATACGTCCTTTAAATGCGTCTTAGCTTACTACCTATTCCTATCCCCCACTCTCGTCTCCAGAAAAGCTGAATATAAAAGGAAAGCAATTCCTATGTTAATAAAAGTGTCGGCCAAATTGAATACAGGAAATTGAATCCAGCGAAAATCGAGAAAATCAACGACGTGACTGTAGAGAAAACGACAGACCCCATTCCCGATCGCCCCTGATAAGATTAACCCATAGCCAAGTTGTTCGGGGAGTCTCATACGGACACCAAACCAAGCCAAAGCCATGAGTCCTAAACTAACAATAAGGGACAGCCAGCGCAGCCAGCCAGCCCCTCCCAGAAAAAGACTAAAAGCGGCTCCGGTGTTTACCACATAGGTAAAATGGAAGATTCCGGGCAGAATAGGCATAGTCTCGCCAAGATTGGCAAAGCTATTCATCACCCAATATTTACTTAGTTGGTCTAAGGTAAGGCCGATCAGGGCAGCGATCCAGAAGAAAAGATTTTTACGCAAATTGTTGCGTTGCGATGCCATAGGTTTGTCGTTTATATGGGGGCAATGTCCATTATCCTATTCTTCTACGAAATCGGCGATCGCGAATTGAGAAGAAGTTAGAAAATCCTTTCAGAAAAGCCTTAAGGCATAAGCCACAAAGCTAAATTCTTGATATAAATTTTAATATCTTGTATCGCTTGGGGATTATTTTTGAGTCGATCTCCAGGGGGTTCGTCTACAAAACTGGGACAGCCGCGATCGCAGTCAAAATTATAATCAACAAAGTGGTGAAAAGTAGATTGTGCTACAACTCTTCCCAACTTATTTCCAGCTTCGTCTTGTGTCGATGGCGTTGAGATCGCACTTTTCATCTCGTCAATGTCTGTACTTGATGATTTGGTACAATGGATTGATATTCTCTTTCCGAGAAAGGATAAGATTCCTGCGGCCATTCAGCCGTCATATTGCACAATAAACGAGACTGGAGGGGTGTTGGTGCAGGGTTAATTCTTTCAACATGGACGTGAACGAGATCGGGCTTCTCTCGGCAAATTCCTAGAGTATCTGTGGCTAAATATCTCGGACAATAGCCAACAATATGATGGTCTTTTGTACAGAGTAATAGAGCCTGAGAATCGTAGGAGTTTTGAAATTCATTAGCCAAGTATAGTTGTTCATTGGGCTGCAATAAATTAATGCGATCTCTCGAACATTGGGGAATATGTCTTAAACCATGAGCAAAAAAATGAATGTGAAACAACCCATTTTCATCAGGTTTGGGACAAGGAAAAATTTCAAAAGTATCTGTGGCTTTGCGTCCACCACTGCGAGAAAAAATAGCAATCGGATCGTCGCGATCTCGGGGAATATTCAGTGATTGAATATAATCGTTATAATCTGGACGAGAAGGACGCATTAAACGATTGGCAAAGGGAGGAAACAGTTCAATTGATTTATATTCTTTGGTTAGTTCTGGGAAGGAGTGTAAAAGCGAAAAATTAGCTTCGCGCTGGGCATTGCGAGCGCCTTCAATATAAACAAATTTATATAACTCTCCATCAAAAGTCAATCGACCAATGGGAAACCAAGAACGGCTTTGGGGATCTTGCCAAGCTAAAAATAGTGTAGAGATCGTCATTTACAATAACTCCAGCAGCTTTGTTTGATTGATTTCCAGTATTTTACAAGCGAATTCAATAGCAATGGGGGTGATTCTATTTGGGGGTATTTGCTCAAACAATTCTAGGGTATTCGCGGCTGAAATGATTGCTAAACGCTCCAACCAAATACGAGCCGCTTTAGAACTAAATTCTGTCGCTTTACGGAAAGCATCAAATGTTTTTAGTGGTTTGCTATCGCTAATTTTAGCATACAAGCAAGATTTGCATTTATCCGTATAGGCTTCTATAGAAAAGCCTCTATCCTTTGTTGTTAGCCTTTCCTGTCGTTTGCTATCCGATTCATTGCGACCGAGACTGGAAGCATGGTCGTAGGTTGGGGCTAAATAGTTTTGCTGTCCCACACGAATAAAAGCCCAGTTTTCGTGATGGCGATCGCTATTGCCAATCCAAGCATCTAACATTAAGTAACCGATAAAAACATCGGCTGCAGTTTCAATTCCTTCGGGTAGTGTCCAATCAGAAGGTGATTTTACAGATGGATCGCCAATAACTTGAAAAACATTATCGAGGGTATGCTGGGATGGAGCTTTTACGTTTTTGGGATAGTCTGGTATGAGTTTGAAAAGCACATCATTACCCAAATCGAGCCTTCCCATTTCTGGTCGAAAAGAAGGAGAAATAATACCTCGCGAACCATTAAATGTGGCTAACTCATAATCGGCATGAGGTAAACTCAAAAGTTGACATAATTCTGCTGCTACTTTCTCCGACCAATCCTCACCTGTATTTGGACGTGCTTTTTTGTATAGGCACAGTCTCTCATTGCGATCGCGAAACCAGAATTTCTCTTTTGTCCCCATTTCCTCCCATTCTTCCGGAGCATCTAGGGAAGGTATCTCAATAATAGGAAATAGTATTGACACAAATTTCAATCAATAATTTTAATATTTATTGAGGAGTAAGCCATAAAGCCACATTTGTGATATAAGTTTGAATATCTTGTAAGGCTTGGGGATTATTTTTGAGTCGAACTCCAGGGGGTTCGTCTACAAAACTGGGACAGCCGCGATCGCAGTCAAAATTATAATCAACAAAGTGGTGAAAAGTAGATTGTGCTACAACTCTTCCCAATTTATTTCCAGCTTCGTCTTGTATCGATTCTGCTGCAACAACTAAATTAAAAGAACGTCCGCTTATTTTACTCTTTCCTGTTGCAATAACTCGGGCGTAATTGGTGCTGCGATCGGGAACACCCACACCCCCTTCATGAGGATGCGAGGGAAAATATTTAATTGTTTCTCCCGTGTCGGGATTTTGTAACAGTTCGTGAATGGGCGCGATCGCGGTAATTTCTTGATAGTCGCCATTGCATCCTGAATGATAGTTAGGAAAAGAAATATAGGTCGTTTCCGTATCATCAGGACAACAGCGAGAATCATCGGGGTCTTGTTGTTGCGTGTGAAAATAATGATAGCATCCTATTTCTGGTAAAGCACACATAGAAATGCCCATATCTTGATGATCTCGCGTGCTTAAAATACCGCCACCTTGTTGATGAAAATGAATAATTCCTTGGCTATCTTTAGCGCTTAAACCTCCCCCGACATCCAAAGCAAATAACCAGAGTTGATCGAAGCGATCGCGATCTAAATTGCTCAGGATGGGATCGTCTCCATTGCGATCGGGTTCGCGATCGCGTGCTGTGATTTCGCATAAAGGATTCCCTTGACTATCTTTTAGAGAACCTAAATAATCTCGCAAAATAGAAAAACGCGCGATCGTCCAGTCATCTTCTTCTGTCTTTAAAAGCGTTGTTTGTAAGAGGATACGAATAGGCATATTACATTTTGACAAACGTCGCTGGTGTTAACAAGTTACATAATCGGCTTCTAACTCTTCGTTTTTCGATCTTGGAGGCGAGACCCGGTGAACAAGGAGAAGGAGAACAAACTAAAACCTACTATCAACTTTGTCTGCAACTTTGTCAAGAAATTAGCCGCACCGATGCAATGGCGAAAGTTTTATTAGAGATGGCAAAATTGGCAGAAGCAGAAGGGGATATTCATGAGGCGATCGCCTTTGCCAATCGCGCTGAAACCATTGCCACAAGAGAACATTTAAACATCTGCGATCGCGCTGCTTGTTTGCGAGAAACACTCCGACAAAAACAACAGCTAAAAACAAATAGATATAGTCAATGTAGTCTAGTTTACAGACATAATTGAGAAAACGCGATCGCGAAAACTTAAGAAAACTTTAGTTTGTTTTAAGATTTAGGAAAAACCTGAAAGGGTTGTTAAGATATCCAGTAACCTCAAGCAAGTGCTTCAAGCGAGTGCTTTCATAGAAGGCGTGTATGTATAAATCTCGTCTAACTCTTAACAGCAACCCGAGGAAAATTTACTTATGGCAAAAGAGAAAGAAACAGTCCCCAGTTCTCTAATTACCCTAACCATAGGGTTAGCCGTAGCGGGGATCAGCCTCTGGTACGGTCAAAATAATGGGTTATTCCCAGAGCAAGTTTCCGAACAAGCTCCTCTAGTTGATAATCTCTTCAACCTCATGACGATCATTGGTACGGCACTCTTTTTGATTGTCGAAGGTGCGATTATTTTTGCCGTGGTCAAATTCCGACATCGTGAGGGAGATGAAACCGATGCTACTTATGTTGAGGGAAATTTGCCCTTAGAAATTTTTTGGACGGCAATTCCTACCTTCATCGTCATAGGTTTGGGGATTTATAGCGTACAGGTGTATAACGAAATGGGAGGATTTGACACCGTAGGTCAAGTGGCGCACCATCACCAAGGTCAGGCAGTAGAAGTTGCAAATATGCCCCTCGGTCGCATGAACTCCTTACTGGCTGTGGATGCAGAAGGAAATTCCCAGTACGGGATCGGCGCTACTCCCGTTGAAGGACTGCAACCCCCAGATTTAAGCGTTGATGTCATGGGAGTACAATACGCTTGGATTTTCAACTATCCCAATATGGGCATTGTTTCGGGAGAACTTCATGTCCCCGTGGGAACGGATGTACAACTGAATATTGCTGCCCAAGATGTAATTCATTCCCTTTGGTTGCCGGATTTTCGCATTAAACAAGATGCTATTCCAGGACAAAAATCGCAATTGCGGTTTGTTGCCACGAAAACCGGAAGTTATGCCATTGTTTGTGCCGAACTTTGCGGCGCTTATCACGGGTCCATGCGGACGCAGATTGTCGTTCACGACCCCGAGGAGTTTACAAGCTGGGTCGAGGAAAATCAAATTGCCCAAAACCCAGATTTAGAGCAAACCATTGCGGTTAATTCTCGCGAATTAAGCGATCGCGAATTTATGTCTCCCTATGCGGAAAGACTGGGCATTGATGCCGACAGTTTAGCCCACTTAGCCCACCACGAAGGCTAAATGATGATGAGGGATGAATTTTTTTCCCTACTCTTCCACTCCCCTAATAATTATTTATGGCACAAGCACAAATCCCTCTCAATAGCCCCCCCTCGCCTCCCGCAGAGACAAATGGACATCAGCATCCCGAGGCGTGGAAGTGGTATCACTATTTCGGCTATAACACCGATCACAAAGTCATCGGTATTCAATACATCGTCCTCTCTTTTACCTTCTATCTCATTGCGGGAATGATGGCGATGTTTATGCGGGCAGAATTGTACACCGCCGAATCAGATTTCCTCGATCCCAATGTTTATAATGCCCTGTTGACCAATCACGGCACGATGATGATCTTTTTCTGGGTCGTCCCCGTGGCTATTGGTGGTTTTGGCAATTATCTCATTCCCTTGATGGTGGGTGCCAAGGATATGGCCTTTCCCAACCTGAATGCGATCGCCTTTTGGGTCAATCCTCCCGCCGGATTATTACTGATGGCGAGTTTATTCTTTGGCGGTTCTCAAACCGGGTGGACCGCTTATCCTCCCTTGAGTTTGATTACCAATAACACCGCCCAGAGTTTGTGGATTTTGTCGATTATTTTGGTGGGAAGTTCCTCAATTATGGGGGCGTTAAATTTCCTCGTCACTATCTACAAACTAAAAATCCCCGATATGCGGTGGAATGAATTGCCTCTCTTTATTTGGGCAATGATGGCGACTTCTATTCTCGCCCTCCTTTCTACTCCAGTATTGGCGATCGGCTTGATTTTGCTACTGTTTGATATTAACTTCGGTACCGGCTTTTTCCGCCCGGAAATGGGGGGAAATGTCGTGGTTTACCAGCACTTATTCTGGTTTTATTCTCACCCCGCCGTTTACTTGATGATTCTGCCGATTTTCGGCGTGATGTCGGAGATTATTTCCACTCACTCTCGCAAGCCGATTTTTGGCTATCTCGCGATCGCCTACTCCAGTTTGGCGATTTGTTTTGTGGGCTTATTTGTTTGGGTTCACCATATGTTCTCCAGTGGTACCCCAGCATGGATGCGGATGTTCTTTGCCATCTCCACTTTTATCGTCGCCGTACCAACGGGAGTAAAGATTTTTAGTTGGGTGGCAACTCTTTGGGGCGGCAAAATTCGCCTGCGATCGCCTCTCTTATTTGCCGTGGGATTATTGGCCATGTTCGTCTTTGGGGGACTCAGTGGCATCACCCTCGGCGCAGTTCCTTTCGATCTCCACGTCCACGATACTTACTACGTGGTCGCGCATTTCCACTATGTTCTCTTTGGCGGTTCTGTCTTTGGGGTTTACGCCGGAATTTATCACTGGTTCCCAAAAATGACCGGACGGATGTACAACGAAACCTTGGGACGCATTCACTTTGTGATGACTCTCATCGGGACTTTAATTACCTTTACTCCCATGCACTCCCTCGGTTTGCAGGGAATGCCTCGACGGGTGGCCATGTACGATCCCAAGTTTGAGTTTATCAATCAGATTTGTACTTACGGCGCAATTCTGTTGGGACTTTCGGTGATTCCTTTCATCATTAACATGGCTTGGAGTTGGCGCTATGGGGAAAAAGCTGGGCGCAACCCCTGGCGATCGCTGACTTTGGAATGGCAAACCACTTCTCCCCCGGCGATCGAAAACTTTGACGAAGAACCTATTGTTTGGGCAGGACCCTACGATTATGGTATCGATACGCAAAGTTTTGAGGTCGTTCCTTCTGTGGAAGAAATGTTACAAGAAGTTTCTCGGGAAGTGAAGTAACATCAACTTTAAGGGGGCGCAAGGGGCGCAATGCTTGCGCCCCTACAGTTGGATTTCTGGGTAGGGGCGTATTGCATACGCCCGTATTGCATACTCTCGACATTGCAAATCAAAATACAAAATCAATGTTAGGGATAAATATCTGGTAGCCTAGCAAAAATCAATTTATCAGTTTCGAGGACTATGTACGAAAAAATCACTCCTCCTTCCGTTGGTTCTCGCATTACCTTCTCAGAGGGTAAACCCATTGTTCCCGACGATCCCATTATCCCTTTTATTCGCGGCGATGGTACGGGAGTTGACATCTGGCCAGCGACGCAAATGGTTCTCGATGCGGCGATCGCTAAGGCTTATGAGAAAAAACGGCAAGTTCATTGGTTCAAGATTTATGCTGGAGATGAAGCCTGCGATCGATACGGGACATTTCAATATTTGCCGGAAGATACCTTAAAGGCGATCGCCGAGTATGGTATTGCCATCAAAGGACCCCTCACAACCCCTGTAGGAGGCGGAATTCGCTCTCTAAATGTGGCGTTGCGGCAAATCAACGATCTTTATGCCTGCGTGCGTCCCTGCCGCTATTACAAGGGAACGCCTTCTCCTCACAAAACCCCCGAAAAGCTAGATATTATTGTCTATCGGGAGAATACAGAAGATATTTATTTGGGCATTGAGTGGCGAGAAGGCACGGAAATGGCTCAAAAGATTATTAAATATCTCAATGAAGAGTTAATTCCCGCGACTCCAGAACATGGTAAAAAGCAAATTCGCCTTGACTCGGGAATTGGCATTAAACCCATTAGCAAAACCGGATCTCAACGGCTGATCCGTCGGGCGATCGCCAATGCCTTGCGCCTTCCTAAAGAGAAACAGCAAGTCACTTTGGTGCATAAGGGCAATATTATGAAGTACACCGAAGGAGCATTTCGGGACTGGGGTTACGAACTGGTCAAGAGTGAATTTCGCGCTGAGTGTATCATCGAACGGGAATCCTGGATTTTGAGCAATAAGGAGAAAAATCCCGATATTTCCGTTGAGGAAAATGCCCGCACGATCGATCCGGGTTACGATACCCTTACCCCAGAGAAACAGCAGGAGATTTGTCAAGAAGTCGAAACAGTTCTTAATGAACTTTGGGACAGTCACGGGGAGGGAAAATGGCAGGAAAAAATCATGGTCAACGATCGCATTGCCGATAGCATTTTCCAACAAATCCAGACCCGTCCCGATGAGTATTCGATTTTAGCGACAATGAACTTAAATGGGGACTATCTTTCCGATGCGGCTGCGGCGATCGTCGGTGGCTTGGGCATGGGTCCCGGTGCTAATATCGGGGACACTTGTGCTATTTTCGAGGCCACCCACGGCACGGCACCCAAACACGCAGGATTAGACCGGATCAATCCAGGATCGGTTATCCTTTCCGGGGTGATGATGCTAGAGTTTATGGGCTGGCAAGAAGCGGCAGATTTGATTAAGAAGGGACTTGGGGCGGCGATCGCCAAAGGTCAAGTCACTTACGATCTAGCACGATTGATGGAACCTAAAGTTGAGACACCGTTGAAGTGTTCTGAATTTGCTCAGGCAATTATCAGTCATTTCTAGGCACGATCTCAGGGATTCGATCCCCCTATATCAAAATAGCTAAGACTTGACAAAATTCCCATTATCTGAATTTACAGTATTGAGATAGAGGGAATTAAAAAACTAACCTCAAACCTGCGCTACACAATATTTGTGTAGCGTTTTTGCTGTCCAATCTCGTTTTTTATCTATTTGGTTTTAGTTATGGTTATCATAAAAACTATTGACTTTACATTATGATCGAAGGATTGTATTATCTAAAGTTAATGAGAGATTTGATTAAATTAACTAATCAAACAGCCGCAAAGCGTCTCGACTTTAAATACACCGATTACATCCATCTGAAGGGAATTATGTCTGATTTTCCTCATGTCTCGCGACGTAAATTTTTAGCAACTGCTGGTGCAACTGCCGCTACCTCGATCTTACTGAAAGGCTGTTTGGGCAACCCTCCCGAACCGAGTAGCAACTCCGAAACTAGCGGTGACTCCAAAGTTGCCACCGATATCGATATCAGCCCCGAACAAATGCCTGAAACCCCCAAGGTTAAACTGGGTTACATTCCCATCGTGGAAGCAGCAGCCTTGGTCATTGCCAAAGAAAAGGGCTTTTTTGCCAAATACGGCATGACGGAAGTGGAACTCTCCAAACAGGCGAACTGGGCAGCAGCGCGAGATAACGTCACCATTGGTTCTGAAGGGGGCGGTATCGATGGCGGTCAATGGCAAATGCCCATGCCTCACTTAATTAGCGAAGGAATTATTACGAATGGGCAAAAAATTCCCATGTATGTCCTCGCTCAATTAAATACTCAGGGCAACGGTATTGCGATCGCGGGCATTCATCAAGGTAAAGGAGTCAGTCTCGACCTTTCGGGGGCTGCCGATTATATTAAAGGCTTCCCCGCCAACGAAGGACGCAAATTTAAAGCCGCCCACACCTTCCCCAACGTCAACCAAGATTTTTGGATTCGTTACTGGTTTGCTGCGGGGGGAGTCAACCCCGATACAGATATCGATCTCCTCGCTGTCCCTCCCGCCGAGACGGTGCAAGGAATGCGGAATGGCACGATGGATGCGTTCAGTACGGGGGATCCTTGGCCCTATCGTATTATCGCCGAAGACATCGGACACATGGCCGCCCTCACCAGCCAAATTTGGAAATTTCACCCGGAAGAATACCTTGCTATTCGGGGCGACTGGGTAGATGCTAACCCCAAAGCCACCAAAGCCATTCTCAAAGCCTTAATGGAGGCGCAACAATGGTGCGATAAAGATGCCAATCGTCCCGAACTCGTTAAGTTAGTTTCCGGGCGCAGCTACTTTAATGTTCCTCCAGAAATCCTCGAACCGCCTTACAAAGGGCAGTACAAAATGGGAGATGGGAAAGCGGAAATCGATGACAAAATGATGGGTCCTCTCTATTGGAAAGACGGTATTGGCAATGTTTCCTATCCTTACAAGAGTCACGATCTCTGGTTCTTAACGGAAACTCTGCGGTGGGGTTTCCATCGGGATAAAATTAGTGATTTTGATACCGTCAATCGCATCATCAATGAAGTCAACAGGGAAGACCTCTGGCGAGAAGCAGCCAAGGAAGCGGGTTTTGATGCCGATATTCCCGAAAGTACCTCTCGCGGGGTCGAAACCTTCTTTGATGGTGTCACCTTCGATCCCGAAAATCCGGAAGGTTACTTAGATAGCTTAAAAATCAAAAAAGTTTAATGGCAATTCGCAGTTCATCATAGGAGAGTTATGACCACGAGCATAAAATCGCGTAGTTCAACGGCTGCCCCCAACTTTCTCATTCAATTTTGGCAAAAGCAGGCTCCTAATATTCTGCCCCCCGCAATTGGAATTTTGAGTTTCTTAGCGATCTGGCAATTGATTTCCATGTCGGGTTTATCTCGCATTCCCGGTCCTTTGAGTCTCTGGACGGACGATCGCACTCGAACATTGTTGTTGTATCCTTTCTACGATCGCGGTGGTTTGGATAAGGGCTTATTTTGGCAAACTGTTGCCAGTTTAATTCGGGTAGCACAAGGTTACTTTCTCGCGGCTTTTGTGGGCATCAGCGTGGGGGTTATTGTTGGCACAAATCCTCTCATTAATAAAGCCCTCGATCCTATTTTTCAATTCTTGCGAATGGTGGCTCCTTTAGCTTGGGTTCCCATCGCCCTCGTTGCCCTACAACAAAACCAACCTGCCGCTATTTTCGTCATTTTTATTACTTCGGTTTGGCCGATTTTAATTAACACGGCGGAAGGAGTGCGACAGATTCCCGATGACTATAATAATGTCGCCAAAGTCTTGCAACTTTCGCGAAAAGAGTATTATCTCAATATTCTTTTTCCTTCCGCTTTACCCTACATTTTCACAGGGTTGAGAATTGCGATCGGCTTGGCATGGTTGGCAATTATTGCAGCAGAAATTGTCATGTCGGGGATTGTCGGTATCGGCTTTTTCATCTGGGATGCTTATCAGCAAAACTACATCAGTGAAATTCTCTTAGCCGTGATTTACATCGGTGCCGTGGGCTTACTTCTCGATCGCGCGATCGCTTATTTACAGCATCTGATCGTTCCCGCAGAACAAAAATAAAACAGAAAAAATAGTGATTGTTGGTTATTCGTAAGACCGATTACTCAATAACCAACAACCAATAACCAATAACCAATAAAAAAGGAGGTATTATGGGCGTTCTCGTCTCAGTTGAAAATATCGAAAAGGCATTTCCCTTAGTCGATGGCGGTCAATACATTGCTTTAAAAGGTATTGATTTAGAAATTAAAAAAGGTGAATTTGTCTCTCTCATCGGCCACTCGGGTTGCGGTAAATCCACCTTATTAAATATGGTGGCAGGGTTGGATTTACCCACCAATGGGTTAGTAACTTTAGAAGGACAGCGCGTTAAAGAACCCGGCCCCGATCGCATGGTGGTGTTTCAAAATTACTCTCTTCTCCCTTGGCGCACGGTGCGAGATAATATTGCCTTGGCGGTGAATGCGGTTATGAAAGATGCCCCCGCCCCAGACCGTAAAGCCTTAATCGAAGAGCATATCGATATGGTAGGATTGCGCCCAGCCGCCAATCGCTATCCGGGGCAACTTTCGGGAGGAATGAAACAACGGGTGGCGATCGCCCGCGCCCTCGCCCTGCGTCCAAAATTATTGTTACTCGATGAACCTTTTGGAGCCTTGGATGCCTTGACGCGGGGGAATTTGCAGGAACAATTAATGCGAATTTGCGAGGAAAATGAGATTAGTGCTTTAATGGTGACTCACGATGTGGATGAAGCGGTTTTACTCTCCGATCGCATTGTCATGTTAACCAACGGGCCAGAATCGAAAATCGGGCAAATTCTCGATGTTGATATCCCTCGCCCCCGCAAACGCATGGAAGTAGTGGAACATCCCAGTTATTACAGCCTGCGATCGGAAATTATTTACTTCCTCAACCAACAAAAACGCATCAAAAAATTACGGGCGAAAAAGACCACCGCGATCGCCCGTCATGGTTTGGAAAAGGTGAATTTAGAAATCGGTTTTGTTCCCCTCACCGCTTGCGCCCCCATCGCCGTGGCCCAAGAAAAAGGCTTTTTTGCCAAACACGGCCTCGAGGAAGTCTCCCTCGTCCGGGAAACCAGTTGGCGGGGTATTGTCGATGGCATGGCTGGAAAGTACCTGGATGCCGCCCAAATGCCCGCAGGAATGCCCTTATGGATGACCCTCGGGGGGGATGGTGCCAAACCCGTCCCCGTGGTCAGTGGGCTAACTATGACCCGTAACGGCAATGGGATCACCCTCGATCGCCGTTTCTACGACCAAGGGGTGCGGAGTGCGGAAGACTTTCAGAAATATTTACAGCAAACCCGCGATCGCACCCATACCTTGGGCATGGTTCACCCCTCATCCTTGCATAACCTCCTCCTGCGTTATTGGTTGGCGGCCTATCAAATTGACCCCGATCGCGATGTTAATCTGCAAACTATTCCCCCCGCCCAAATGGTGGTGGATCTGCAAGGGGGAACCATTGACGGCTATTGCGTGGGGGAACCTTGGAACTTACGTGCCGCGATCGAAGGAGTGGGCTTTACCATTGCCACAGACCTCGAAATCTGGGACGGTCATCCCGGTAAAGTTTTAGGGGTGCGAGAAGATTGGGCTAATGCTTATCCCAATACTCACATCGCTTTAGTGAAAGCCCTCTTAGAAGCCTGTCGCTATTGTGCCGACGAAAACAACGAGTTAGAAATTCGGCAGATTTTGGCGCAACGGCAATATGTCAGCACCAATCTTGACTATATCCAATTGGGCAACCCCAACCAAGCCTTTTGCGATGTGGAACAACCCATGCGGGAGTACGCCCACCACCTCTTTTTTAGCGAGTCCGCCAACCGCCCCAGCCGTACCGAACACCTCTGGATTATGACACAATTGGCTCGCTGGGGACATACTCCCTTCCCCCGTAACTGGATGGAGATTCTCGAACGTATCTGTAAAGTGGGTGTTTTCAGTACCGCCGCCCGAGAGTTGGGACTTTTGGATATGAAGTATAACCGCATCCCCATTAAACTGTTTGACGGCACCGTTTTCGATCCCGAAGATCCCATCACCTATCTCAACGAACTTGCTATCAAGCAGGATTTCTCCATTGCTGAAGTGGTTTTAGATGATGATTCTCGGGCTTCTGTCAACCTTGCTGCTTAGTTTTGTTCTCTATTCCTTTTGTTCGCAATTATGATTTCTCAATCCTCGACTGTTCAAAACAACCCATCCGACGCGATCGCTTTTCACAAAAGCAACGCCGTTTCCTCTCAATCACCTCTTTTAAGTCTAGAAAATGTTGTCAAGCAATACGGCAGTTACACCGTTCTGCAAAACATTAATTTAACCGTACAACAGGGAGAATTTATCTGTTTGATCGGTCACTCTGGCTGCGGTAAATCCACTCTGTTAAATATGGTGTCGGGGTTTCAGCAACCGACGGCTGGAAGCGTTTTGCTAGAAGGCCAACCCATTCAAGGACCTGGCCCCGATCGCATGGTGGTCTTCCAAAATTACGCTCTTTTACCTTGGCGGACGGTGTTCGATAATGTTTATTTGGCGGTGAATGCGGTCTATCCTCACAAACCCCTCAAGGAAAAACGGGCGATCGTGCGGGAGCATCTCGCTTTAGTGGGGTTATCTGATGCGGCGGATAAAAAACCCCCACAAATTTCCGGGGGGATGAAACAACGAGTTAGTATCGCCCGCGCTTTGGCTATTCGTCCCCAAGTGCTGATTCTCGATGAGCCTTTTGGAGCCTTAGATGCTATCACTAAAGAGGAGTTACAAGAGGAATTATTGACCATTTGGAACGAACATCGTTGTACGGTGTTGATGATTACCCACGATATCGACGAGGCGCTGTTTTTAGCCGATCGCTTGGTGATGATGACCAACGGACCGGCGGCCACTATTGGGGAAATTATGCAGATTCCTTTTGAGCGTCCCCGCGATCGCGTGCAAATTATGGAAGACCCAAAATATTATCAACTCCGCAACTACGCTTTAGAGTTCCTCTACGACCGATTTGCCCACGATGATGTTGCTTAAAATGTAACACGATCATGACTCAAAAATGGATTGAAAGTTGGGGAAATATCTTTTCCCTAACTGCTTTCTTCTTTCCTCGATACTGACTCGCACCTTTCTTTTTTTGATGATGTTATTAACCAAGCCTCGCGCTGTCGTGAAACAATTCAAGTCTATTACATTTCATCAATTGCAGGTATTTGAAGCGGCTGCTCGGCATGGTAATTTTACCAGAGCGGCGGAAGAACTTTTACTAACTCAGCCTACTGTCTCTATTCAAATTAAACAGCTTTCTAAAGTTATTGGTTTTCCGTTATTTAAACAAATTGGCAAAAATATTTATCTGACCGAAGCCGGACAAGAACTCTTAACAATCGCGAGAGAAACTTTTCAGAAGTTTGAGAAATTGGAATTAAAAATTGCCGATCTCAAAGACTTTAAATCTGCACAATTAAACTTAGGTGTTGTCACAACGGCCAAATATGTAATTTCCCATATTTTACAGGCATTTTGCCAAAAATATCCCAATGTTAATATTTCTCTCACTGTGGCTTCTCAAGAAGAATTATTTGAGCGCATGATGAGCGATCGCGACGATCTATATCTACTCAGACAACCCCTAGAAAAAATCTCTATTCCTCATTATCCTTTTGTAGAAAATCCGTTGGTGGCGATCGCCCGTCAGGATCATCGTTTAACTGGAAAAAAACAAATTACATTAGAGCAACTGGCTCGAGAATCCCTGATTTTACCAGAACCGAGTTCGCCAATGCGGGAAGCAGTCGAAAGATTATTTGTAAAATATAAGATTCCCCTACAAGTTAAATTGGAATTGGGAAATAATGAAGCAATTAAAGAGGCGATCGCCCTTGGGTTAGGAATTTCTATTGTTTCTTTACACGCGATCGGATTAAATGAATTAAAAACATCTTTTACTCTCCTTGATGTCAAACATTTTCCCATTATTCAGCACTGGGCGATCGCTTATTCTCCTTCTCCTTCTCTCTCGACGATCGCTCACACCTTTTTTGAATTTTTACAAGCAGAAGGAAAACAGGTGATTGAAAAAACGAGTCTCGCTAAGTTATCGATTATGTGAGATTATGATTTTGTATTTCCTGAAATAATTCGACAAAATCCTTAGAGAGTAATTAGCGATGAGAGAATGAGATTTATTGAAGAGTGTGAACTACCGCTATCGAATCAAAGATTACGATAGCGGCTTCCCTTTTCACTGGGGATCGCGCTAGACAGAACCGAAGTTCTACCACCTCGTCTTATATCCCCTCCCAGGGCAGTAGAGCTAGTTC